>NZ_JACJEI010000028.1:0-66092 GCF_014163985.1 Pseudoalteromonas sp. SR41-4
GCCTGCTTCATAAACAAAGTGTAGCGTTGCGCCAGGGTATTTAGATTCAAACTGACGAACAAGCTTTTGAACGGCAATTTTGGAAGACGAAACTCGACCAAGGTGAACAGGTTGTGCACCTCTATGTTCTTCAATATAGGCGACTTCATTGAATTCTTTATGTGTATCAAGTCCGATAAAAAGTATGCTATGTTTGTTCATGTTAGCCTCTGCTGTTTAGTTATTTGACAAACTAATTATGGCTCTGGCTTTGAATTAAGCTAACCCACGAAAAGCGGAGGCTAACACCGTGTGGGAGTCATTATGTCTATATGTATTTTTGAGGTTGTACTATATGTCGTCGATTATAAGTAAAAAACTTCAAGAAGCATTAAAAGCTCAATTCAAAGCTTTTGGATTTAAAAAGAAAGGGGCTTCTTGGGCTTGTGCTGAGGGTGAATTAGCAAAGTGGTTCAACATCCAATGTTCTCGGAACAGCGGTTGTGTTTACTTTAATGTTGGTATCTATTTTCAAGCAACAAAAGAAGTAGACTACCCAAAAGAACTAGATTGCCATTTACGCTTTCGATTTGAGCAGCTGTTAAGTTCTGATGAAGAAATTAGAGATTTTTATAGGCTGTCTGATTTTGAGTCAGGCCTAAATACAGAAGCTAAAATTACAAGATTAACAAATCTTATAGCCTCTAAACTTATTCCATTTTTTAATCAGTATAATAGCGTTACTGATATTTTAAATTCTGACAAAATTAGGCCTCATATGTACTGGAATAACGGTAAAGAGATAGCAATTAAGCTTTGTGCTTAATACATATAACTACAAGGGCTTTAAATTTGACTCCAAAAGCGCTCATATTTTTTGCGGAGCAAAACCAAAGCCAGCTTTTTACGCAATTTAAGCGGGCGTTATATGCAAAATGAATGAATCTAGCATTTATGCCAAATTAGAGTTTTTAAGAGATCAATTTATCAATGGTAAATTGATGCCTTGCGTTGACATTAAATTAGAAATAGATGGTCAAATATTTACCCAAAATGTTTGGCTAGAGCCACATGAATTAGGTAATGTGGTAGTCGTTATGTTGGCAACTAACAAGCTCTTTATTTCTAATAAATATTGTTTAGGTTTAATCCAAGCAAATGACGGGACAAATGAGCTTTTAAGTAATGAACAACTATGGGAAATTGGCATCCCGTAAATTGCATATAACTATAAGCCAATCAAGCGGGACTAAAAATAGTTTGCTCGGTTTCGCTTCGCTACACATTTTAGCCAACCATTTTTTGCCTGTTAATTAGGTGTTATGTTTACAAGGAAAGTTATGTATAAATTATCTATTTTAGTATTTTGTCTAGCTATGGTCGGATGTGCTTCAACTTCATCCTCATATGATGGGATTGAAGGTAGCTCGTTTGAAAATGCAGTTGTTTTTCCTAATGCTAAAAGTAGCTTTGATGGTATACCAATGGAGAATCAATGGCTGCAAGAGAAGTATCCAAACTTTAAAAAAGTAAGTCAATCTATGCTCTCCAACGGCAATGATGTATACGATGCTATAACCATTGAAACATCAAATGGCGAAACTAAAGTGGTCTATTTCAAAATGACTAGTTGGTTTGGTATGTAAACATAACAATCCAATAAAGTCGGGACTGCTAACAGTTTGCTCGGTTCCACTTCGTTTCACATTTTAGCAAGCTATTATCAGCCCCTTATTGGGGCTTTAGGCATTAAGGAGTTGTCGTTGAATTCGAATATACCCAATTCGATTATTGGTGCAGTGTCTTCAGTTCTAGCTGCACATTATTATAGTCATTCAAAATTAGATGCTTTATTTATGGAGTCAGGTGCCCCTGGCGAAATACCTGAAGTTAATTGCGAAAAAAAATGCAGTTCATGGTTATAAAACCAAAGGGATCAAATCTTGACTTCAGACATCAAACTCATGCGGCAACCTTATTCAACCAAAGAAACCATATGGGGTCAAATCTTGACTTCAGACATCAAATTCACACGGCAAACTTATAAGCTGCTTTTAAAATGCCGGTGACTTACAAGCTAATTAATCTCTAAGTTAAATTAAGGAAAAGGATTTTTTGTATTAATTATAAAAGGCATTAAACGTATTTGGTTTTGGTTTACGCTAGTTGTATGCCCATTATTAATTATTTTAAAAACCAAAGGGGTCAAATCTTGACTTCAGACATCAAATTCATGCGGCAATTTTATAAGCTGTTTTTAAAATAAAATGCTGGTGGTTCACTGGCTAATTAATTACTGAGTTAAATTAAGGAAAAGGATTTTTTATGGAAGGTATTAATTATAAAAGGCATTAAACGTATTTGGTTTTGGTTTACGCTAGTTGTATGTCCATTTTTGATTATTTTAGGCATGGCTACCTTTGTACAGTTATTAGGGCAGTACATGTATTCTCTGCAATTTAGTTTTTCTTCGCTATCTAGCTTTCAAATAGCATTTATGTGTGGCGGAATTTGTGCTTTTTCTGTCTCTGATAAAACGGCTGTAAAATTAAAAATAATGAAATGGACGGAGATAGAGATGGCGAGCCCTGTGAGCGGCAGTTTGGAAATAAGTAGTTTTATATTGGGGTTATTGATAAACCAAAAATTTGGTTGAAGCCTGTTAGGTGGAATACGATTTTTGATAATACAGCTATAAATAGCTGGTGGAAAAAAGGCACGATAAGGTGCTTTAAGTTAAGCTATATTGAATTAACTGTTAAACACCATGGAGGATGTTATGTTTAAAATAATAATTGGTTGTGCTGTCATATTTTCGTTTGTTTGCATGTTACTCGCCGCTGCACCTTTTACGCCTGCGATATCAGGATCATTTATTATGCTGTTGTTTGCAGGAGCTATTGGTTACAAGGGCTACCTGCAATCAAGTTTAATACTGCTGTTAATTAATACGCTGGCGGTTATTGGTAGCCCAGCTACAGATATAGACAACACTGATGTATTACTGTTTTTACCAATATTATTTTTAATCTCATTTGGTGGTGTTTTATTAGGCGTAAGAAAGTTAACTTTAAAACACGTTTTGTAGACGAATGGCTTGCTGAGGTTTGAAGTAAAGCGTTTGTTATTAACCTATAAGGTGTAGCAGCGCTTTGCTCCCTTTGTGAAAAAAGCCTTTAAAGAGCTATTTGCACAAAGAAAAATGAAAGAGGAGCAAACGAGAAGAAAAATAGCCTTTCACATTGTTTGTTTCCTCTAACAGCAAAGCGTCTGTTATTTCTCCTTGTGAATAAAGCTCTTATGTTTAAACCTAATGTGGTATCAAATAGTTGTTACAAACTTAGAATCAAAGCGCTTCAAAAATGGCTGCAATGCCTTGCCCACCGCCAATACACATTGTGACTAGCCCATATTTGCCATTAATTCGTTTGAGTTCGTACAAGCATTTAGTTGATAAAATTGCGCCCGTTGCGCCAACAGGGTGGCCTAAGGCAATTGCACCGCCATTCGGGTTTACCTTATGGGCAGGAAAGTTTAATTCGTTTGCAACGCACAGAGCTTGTACTGCAAAGGCTTCGTTAGACTCAATTACATCCATATCATCAATGGTTAAGCCTGTTTTTTCAAATACGTGTTTTACCGCAGGAATTGGGCCGGTGCCCATTAACGAGGGATCAACGCCCGCTCTGGCATAACCTATTAATCGACCAAGAGGTTTTAAGCCTTGCTCATTCGCTTTTTGCTCAGACATGAGTACCAACATGGCTGCGCCATCGTTTATACCTGATGAGTTTGCTGCGGTAACTGTTCCATTTTTTTTAAAGTAGGGCTTTAATGTAGCGAGCTTATCGGTTGTGGTATCGGCTCGCACGTGTTCGTCAGTATCAAAAATATGGCTGCCACTTTTTGATTTGATTTCAATAGGGAGTATTTGCTGTTTAAAATGGCCTGCAGCAATTGCTTTTGCGGCTTTTTGGTGGCTTTTTGCTGCGTAAGCGTCTTGCTGGTCGCGGCTAATAGTGTATTTATCTGCAATGTTTTCAGCGGTTATTCCCATTGGGTTATTATCCCATGGGTCTTGTAATGTGGAGGTGAGTTCATCTTGCATGATGCTATTCCCCATTTTTTGCCCCCAGCGATTACTTTCGAGGGTATAAGCTGAGCTACTCATGCTTTCAGCTCCGCCAGCAAGGGCTGCATCTACATCACCTAATTGAATTTGTTGTGCGGCTTGTATAATGGCTTCAAGGCCAGAGCCACATAATCGGTTGAGAGTTACTGCGTGACTACTAATAGGTAACCCCGCATCTAGCCCAATGACTCTTGAAAGGTATGCGTCTTTAGGACCGTTATGAATTACTTTACCAACTACAGTTGAGCCAACTTGGTTGGGTGATAGCTTGGCTCTGGCTAGTGCTTCTTTCGCACATAGAGTGCCTAGCTCGGCGGGCGTGAAATGTTTAAGGCTACCACCAAAGCTGCCGATAGCGGTACGAACTGCGCTTAATATAACTACGCTATTGTTATTAAGTTTTGTCATTATTTTCTCTTCTTATTTTTAAACTTTATTCGCTTTGTTATAAATGAAGCTACTTAAGAACCAAAGGGATCTAAATTTTAGGTAATTCATCAAAACACAATTAAGCAATAAACAAAAGTAACAGCCGTATCCTGTTTGTTAATAAAGCCTATCAATTTATTTGAACATATAGATAAGTAATATGGCTTTTTCTAGATTTTGAAATAATTTATTTAGTTGGGCTCTAATTTTAACGATAACCCAATGTTTAATTTATAAATAATAAATAAGTAAGACACTCACCTTAATTTTTGCATTTTACAAAGCTAAATTCTAAGTTTTAATTAGTGTGAAAAATAATCATGGTGCCGCTACAAAGTATTACCACTGTGTTTCACGTTGTATTCGCCGAGCATTTTTATGTGGTGAAGACTGCTTTACAGGAAAGTCTTATGAACATCGCAGAGGGGGGGGGGAAGGCAAGTTACTTGCTTTAGTCGCAAAGACATTTTGTATTTATGTATGTGCTTACGCCGTAATGAATAACCAGCAAAATGTAGCAACGTTAACAACAGCGAAAAACTACTGGCCAGTACTTATACCCAGCTAAAACGTCAAATATTGCCCCAAGGCAAGGGCTTGCATGTCAGTAATTTTGGATTTGTAGAATAAAAGCTTCCCAAGATAATTGTAAATGTAATTTTGAATGAGTTTTAGGCGGTAAATTGATTTGATCTGAACTTATTTGATGCTATTTTTAAGTGATTTTAAAATGGGTGTGTCATTTTTACTTGTTACACCGCTTCGCGGCATCAAAATTGTCGTAAAACTCAGCGTTAGTTCTCAAGGATGAAAATTTTGAAAATAATTATAGTTTGCATTTTACTCGTATTGTTCGTGTTCTATTGGATTCGTCCACTGGCTAACCCTGACATTACAGAATATTATCCTCCAATCATATATTCTGATGAGACCTATTTTTCAATTACGATCCCTGTGGAAATTGATTTAAAGGATGGTAAGCGATCATTCACAGAGTTGTTTAATGCCTATGGTTTTAGCGGCAATGGCCCATCTATAGAGCAAGTTGTGAGAGCAAATACACATTTTGCATCTGTTCAATTTGATAGCGAAGGTGATGCATTTGTTATGTATACGTCAAATGAAGAGCAGTATTTGTCGATTTTAAATGAACTACGCTGTATGGAAGAAATTGCCTGTTTAAAAAAGTGGGTTAAAACCGCGCGATGGGTGTTGATTAAAGAGTGAGAGCAAATCGGATAGCCGGGGGTCTCTAACATCAAGCCCCAGACTGCTCATCATGCGCTTTTTATTAATAGCAAGTGCAATGGGCGGCTCATCTCCCATCATGAATATTGATCCAAATATCTCTCAATGACACTAAACCTTGTGACGCTAAATAGTCATTGCCTAGCGCAATGTTAATGCCTTTTGTTTTTGAGCTTTGACAAGAGCTTTCGCTTCCAAGCGCCTACTTTTGGTACTGGTGATACCACACTATATGGATATGGCGAGTCGATCACTAACCTTCAACTTGATTAAACTGCGTATCTAATTAGTGCGTACTATTTTTATAAAAACACCACTGTCGCCTGTAACACATTATTACTATACGGGGGATCCTGTGTTCTAAACCCACGGTTAGTCGATAAGCGTTGGAAGACTGCAAGTAAGTTACATCGACAGAATGAAGCTCAAAAAGACAGCTCAATAGGGCGATGAAAGCTTTTTATTTAAGGAATGGTAAAAGGTTAGGCTGTAATTGAGCCTGTTTGCTTGTAAGTAAACTGTGCAATATTACAGTTAAAAATGCATGAATAAATTGACCTTACTCGGAAAAACGAAAGTAATGCTTTCATTGCATTATGCGGCAACTTTATTGTCTTGTTCATAATATAGAAAAGCTACTTGCTTAAAACGTCAACCAAAAAAAAAGCTGCGCATTGCAATAATGCACTTTTTAGTGTGTTTGTTATTTAGGTTTTTTATCATGAGTTGTTTATTTGCATGATAAATTGAGAGCATGTTAGGGGACACAGTAAAATTACCAGATAAAAATCATGTTTAGTCTGAGATTATTAAAAGTGGGTGTCTATTTTATTGTTATGGTGGGTATTGCTAGTGGTTAATACTAGTCGTGTTAAGTTACTGACCATTTACAGTGATAACAAGGCAGGAATTTTGACATGTAGTTGTTCTCGGCAATTGCTCCTGCATTGCTCTACCTCCTGCATCCATGCAGTCGTACATAAAAAATCACTAACGCAGTCAGCACTTTATTTAGCCCGCTAGAATGGTTAAATATTTAAGTCGATTGGTATAAGGTATGGCTGAGTTATTCTCTTCACCCCCACCACTTTATGGTCGAATTAACGCGTTACGTTAATTTTCAATTTACCCCACAAAAAAAGCCAGCGATGCTGGCTTTTTTTGTGGGGTAAATTTGATAATGATAAACAGGAAAGTTATGAATTACCTGAACCTTGGGTAAGGGATTTATTATCCTAAGTTCAGATTAATTACAGCCTTTTTGAATTGGTTGTGTTGTGACATTTACGACGAAGTCATTGTAGTCTCTGTCGTTTTGATCTTCCCAATATTGCTTAGTACCACTGGCTTTATAGGCTGTTTTAAGATTGTTTGCATTACCGTTCACGGAAAGTACGTAAACGATTGAATCACTGGCTTTAACGTCGTAATAACCTGATGCTCCATGCTCATCTAACAATTTAATATATTGGTTATTAACCTTAATACCCCAATCATTATTATAACCAGAATTTTCAGAGATAAAAGAGTAACTGATCCGTGTGTAATTCTCGGCAATACACTGAGCATCATCATTTAAGATAGACGCTGGTAGAGAACTTGAACCAGTTACATTAAGCTGAGCAACGGCATTGACGGTAAAGGTTTTAGTTTCACTATAGTCATCGTTATCAATTGTTGGGATTGTAAATGAAGCAGTTGTTTCACCTGCCGCAATAGTAATGACTTGATCAGAGAAACTGTAGTCGCTACTTGTTGCTGTTCCTGCTGAAGTCGATACATAAATATCACTATCTTGTTCATAACTATTGCTTAGCTCTAGTTTATAAGATAATGCGCTACCTTCGTCTATTGAATCAACAATCGGTACAATAGTAAAGCTTGGAATATCTGACACGGTGCAAACTGGTGCATCGTAGCATGCAACTGATTCGTTAAAATTAGTTGCTAAATCATTTAAACGTACTGGAAAATCTGCAACATGGCAGGTATTACCAGTGTTTTTATTTACTTTGTACAACTCAGATTTATTAGAATGGCCTAGATCAGTTAAAATAGTTCGGCTTAATACAATATCACCTTGCTGGTTAAGTGCAGCGCCTGTGACAGTCGTTAAGTTGTGATCAGATAATTTTGTTGCCGTAAGTTCCTGCACATTCACAGTATATAAACTTGTACTGGTGACTAAGATTAATTCACCATTTTTAAATACCATGTCACCACGCCAGATACCTTGGTCATTTTCAAGGCCTGTAATATTTCCAAGTAAAGTTGTTTCGCTAGTTTCAGGATCGATCGCGTATAGCTTATCTTTATATGATCCAAGTAAGCGATTATTTTGTTGGTCATACACTAAACGATACATGTTACTTGTTCTGCCAACTTCAACATGTTCGTTTGTATCTAAATCAACATAGGCCAATTTGATGTACTTAAACTTACTGCCACTAATAGGTAGAGATTTGAGCTCTGTTGAATTAAAACCTAAGTGCTCAACATCTACTTGATATTCAATAGGGCGAGGTGCTGAGATGTAATACAAGCGATTTGTTTCCGGAATATGAGCAAGCGCTGAAGAGCTGTATTTAGCTCTAGAATGTGCTTGAGTTTGTTGTGTATATTCGTCTAGTTTAAATATAATACCGGTGTCACCGCGTCCAGCATTAATACCATAAAGTTGACCGTTACATTGGTTTGCATGCGCAACTTGCAAAGATGAAAGGATAGCAACAGACAGGGTTGTAATTTTTAGTGTTGTTTTCATTTAGAGTAGGCCTTTTAACGAGGATCCATTGTTACAGCTATAGTTAGTCTGAGGTAATTACAATTTGGTTTATAGCTGCCTATCCTTGTTCCCAAAATTGTATTGCTTAATTCCTATAAGCCGAGCGCATCCGTTATTAACCTCAAAGTATTGTACAATTATCCTAATGGTTGATTACAAAAGCAACATATCTTAACGAACGGTTGGCATTTATACACGAAATGCTGGCTAAATTGAGGTGTTTTATAATACTAAAGGCTTTATTTTGTATCTTTAACGGGGAATTTTAAGTTGTGGCTATTTTTGTTCACGAGCAAGCTGGTTAGGTAATAACTGTTCAATGATTTCACGTGCAGGTAACGTATAACGCACACCATCAAACATAACAGATGTAAATTCATTAATGCTAGTAATACCTGTAAGGGTCCAACCTTCACCGCGCTTTGGGCAATACACTGTGGTTGTAGGTTGTATTACTTTAAATTCGTCATTCATAATTAGCTCAGTTATTAACTTGTATGGCGGGTATCTTAAGGGAATAATAGCGGGCTTTAAAGCCGTAATTTAATTTTATTTATGAACAATGAGTTTGCACTAAGTCGAATCACATTAAAGCCAATTAAGCATAGGGACTGTAGTGCGTTGTGGGCTATTTTGTCTGAGCCGTTAGTTGCTCAGTTTAATGACTATGCAGTGCCACTTACGCGTGATGACGTAAAACAACTGATCCAAGATGATATTACTGGCATGTATGAAGGAAATACGCTGCGCTTTGGAATGTACTTATTAAATACGTCGACCTTGATTGGCTGCATTGGTTTATATGATATTGAAGAAGATACTGCTTGGTTAGGTTTTGAATTGTCTCCAAATTATTGGGGGAATGGGTATATGTCTGAAGCATTAGCATTCATGCTAACAAATATAACAGCCGTTGTTACGCAGTTAGGCAATGAGTTGAGTATTACTAATTTAAAGGCTAAAGTGGCGATAGAAAACACCCAAAGCCAGCAATTACTTCGCCGTTTTAAATTCACTCATGTAGCGAGTGAACAATGGGCGTATCAACTGTAAATCATACTTTGTTACATAACGGTAGTTTAATTAAAATACAGAAAGGGTATTGTTTTTAAAACAATCTTTACCTGAAAGCTGTGCTTCTATTAAAAAAACTTAATCGCACTGCAATCATAATTCTATTGAGTATAGCCGCCTTCATTGCATGCACTATTGTCATTTATAAATACAACGCGCATTACACGTCAAATTTTAAAGACATCACAATTTATTCGCAGGTATTGGATGAAAATAGGAAAGTGTTTATTCGTTTACCTAGCAATTTTGAGCCAAATAAACGCTACTCCTTGATCATTAGAACCGACGGTAACTTCAATCTTACGCAGTGGGATTCAGTGATGGCTGAGCTACCAGCGCAGCAGGATACAATTTTGGTATCGATCCCCAATCAATTTTGGACCTTTACTAGAAATCGAGATTTAGTCCCACCGTATGCACGCCAAGATGTGAATACCCAAGCAAGACCAGCAAGTGAAAATTCACCAGAATTATTTGGTCAAGCTGATCAATTTTTGGCTTTTATTGAAGGTGAGTTATTACCGTATTTAGAATCACATTATAAGCTAGATAATAATCGTGTTTTGTCGGGCTATTCAGCAGGAGGGAGTTTTGTTTTATACACTATGAGTACAAAGCCTTGGCTGTTTAACGGTTATTTTGCATTTAGTCCGGCTGCTTGGTACGACGATATGACCGTTGTAAAAGAGTTTGATCGATTCTTATCGCAACGATGCCTCAATACAGACGATAACATACCGCTGTCGCTCTATATAACAGTAGGAGGCGCCGAGCATCCTTTAATGTTAAGTGCCTTTGCTGGTCTTAATAATAGCCTTAACATATATGCTAATGATATTATTTGGAATAGCAGAATTAATGAAGGTTTAGAGCACAGGGAAAACCCGGTGCATAGTGTTAAGCAGGCACTCGATTTCTATAATTCATCAATAAACTAATATGCTTAACTAAATAATAAGACAGTAATAAACCACAAAAGAACACATCATACTATATTTGTTAATTAAGATAACTCTGCATAAAAAGTTATTTTCAACTAAAAGCTATCAAGAAGAATCATGAGCTTGATAAATCAAAGTTAGTAATTCGATTAAACGTATCACAAGAGTTATGCTTATTTGGCTATGGAGGGATCTTCATTGATACAACGACAACGTCTTAAATCAAAAAATATCAGTAAACAGTCGGTAATTGCAGCGAATTAGTAGGGGTTCAGAAGGTGAGTTTTATTTACACACTAACGACGTTTAATTTATCAATAGATAAGTTACAGAGTTTGCACTTAACCATAGAAAATCGCTATTACTTTAAGTTAAAGCTTAAATTTAATGCCCAAAGTGAAACACACCATGAAATAAGTTGTCGCTAAAGAATAGATATTTTGCTGGTGAGTTGACGTAGCATTTTTTCAGGTTCTGGCGCAGGTTCATTTAATCCTGAAATAATAGTCATAAAATAACAATCTAACATCACACTTGCTTTTATATCGTCAAACTCTTGCTGTTCATTGAACAGCCGTTTTTTAAACTCACTCATTTGCTGTTCAAAAAAAGCAGCTTGCCAAATCATATCGCTTATCAATATTTTACTAAATTCAATGTTATTACAATAAAATTCAAACAACGGTAGGGCATAATGACGTAACTTTAGCCTTGGTGCATGTTGGCGATCAGTTAAACTAGCCTGATGAATGATCGTATCTATTTGTTGCTGCATTCCTGCTTTTAGTAAGTCGATTTTATTTTCGAAATGACTAAACACAGTACCAACGGCCACATTAGCCGCTTTTGCAATTTCTCGTGTAGATGTATGAGCATAACCTTGCTCTAAGAATAACAGCCAAGCCGAGGTAAGAATTTTATTATAGGTTTGCGTTTTTTTATTCATTGTATATCAATTAATTATATTTAACTTGTGATAGTAAAGATGAAGTTACTTGAAAAAGTGACTGCGCTCAATTATATTTATGAGCGCGCTCATTTAAACAAGGAACTTATATGAACTTTATCAAACAAGTTATTGGTTACGGACTATTTATCCCATTTATTATTTTTTATTCTTACATGCTAGGACCATTACTTAAAGCAATTTTATTACCGGGGGGAATTTTAATGTTCTGGATAATTTTAGGACCTAAGGAAGGTTATTTGGCTTTGACAAAAGCGTTTGCAACTAAAGGTAAAGCAAAAAAGTGTGATCGCAGCGGGTGGTTAATATTAGCAAAACAGGCTGATTAAATAATCAGCCTGTCAGTGTTCTAGTTATAATGTGTAATGAAAACCAAATGCAATGCCATCATCTTCTGATAGACCCATTTGATATTCTTGCTCTTTATCGGCACTTGAAAAATCACTAAAGTCTTTACGTGCTTCAATATAAAAAATCGTATCTTCGTCGAATAGATAGTGAAAGCCAAGTACTGTAAATTGACGTTTAAAGTTGTCATTAGGATCGGCGTTAAAATTTGGCTGGATCACGTAATCTGTTCCAGCATCATAGAGGTTATATGCAATGAAGGTACGAATGTCATTATCAAACTTATAAGATAATAATGACTCTACCCCAATCGCGTCTTTGATCAGACGGCCTAAGTTATCGGTATCATGATTTTCATTTTTGTTGATATTTGCGGCAAAATAAAGGCCATCATTGTTGAAATTACCCCAAGTAACACCTGCGCCATAAATAAAATCATTAACAGACTGAATACGTCCTGCTGCGTAATTTACGGTTAGTTCACCGCGGTTAAACCCGGCAGTAAGTTTTAAGTCGTCGCTTACAGAATAGGTAACGGCTGCCCCATAGGTTGAATTAAATTCTACTTGTTGAGCAAGATCACTGCCACTTTCCCACAATGTCTGGCAAGCAGCTTCTGAAATGGCTTCAATATCGCAGGTATAAAAATCATTATTTTTAAATTGCACTTGAGTTGCAATACTAAAATCACCAAACGTATTACGATACTGCAATAACTTATCACCGCGCCCGGTGCCATTAATTGCACCATCGTCTTTGTTGTAGGTGTAAACACCGGCTGCATTACCATCCCAAACTAGGCTATAGTTAGTACTATAAACTACGTCGTACCAAGCCCCCCATTGTTTACCTATTGTCACTTGGCCATATTTTTCATGCGCTATACCTATATAACCAAGTCGGTTATATAAAAATTCATCTTGAATAGATTCAAAGCGGTTGTTATAGATGATATCGCTACTGCCAACAGGGTTTACACCCCATTCTAATAAGGCTAAAGCTGACCACTGATCTTTTAGTTTGCGGCTAAAATCAAAGCTAATCCGTGATGCACCATTAACTATTTCAGTTTGCCCTTGTGTGTGGATTATTCTGGCGTCAATAAAACCACCGATGGTTAAATTGTTTTTTCCGTCATCATAAACTTCAACAGCGTTTACGCTCGGTGCCATCAAAGCGCTTGCGATAATGACCCCAATTAATTTTCTATTCATTTGATATTGCCTTGTGTGCTATCTATCATTGTCCTTTGGTCGCGCAGACTAACAAAGCTAAATTAATGGCTAAAGTGAAAAAATATCATTAAAAAATGATAGAGGAAATTTGAATTGTTAATTTCTGTTCCTTTTTTGTCCGGCGACAAAATGCGAGCACAATAAATTGATCCAAATTAGCTTATTTTAATGCGTTGCAGCTATAGCTCACAAAGCTAATAATTCATGGAAAAATAGGCCTATTTGGTTTACACTCCAGCCAATTTTATTTCTTTGATTTTCCCCGTTGGAGGGTAGCGCTATCATCAGTACAGCTAACATCACCATGCAATTTGGTGCTAAACCGTTATTTGAGAATATTTCAGCTAAATTTGGCGAAGGTAACCGTTATGGTTTAATTGGCGCAAATGGCTGTGGTAAATCAACATTTATGAAAATCTTAAGTGGGGAATTGGAACCGTCAGCTGGTAATGTAAGTACTGATCCAAATGAACGTGTTGCTAAACTAAACCAAGACCAGTTCGCTTACGAAGAATATTCAGTTATTGATACTGTAATAATGGGCCACAAAGAGCTGTGGGCGATTAAACAAGAGCGTGATCGTATCTATAGCTTGCCTGAAATGAGTGAAGAGGATGGCATGAAGGTTGCCGATCTTGAAACTGAGTTTGCTGAAATGGATGGCTATTCTGCAGAATCTAAAGCCGGCGAGCTACTAATGGGCGTAGGTATTGCAACTGATCAGCATTACGGTCCGATGTCAGAGATTGCTCCTGGTTTTAAACTGCGAGTGCTTCTTGCGCAAGTGTTATTTTCAGATCCAGATATCATGCTACTCGATGAGCCAACTAATAACTTGGATATTTATACTATCAAGTGGCTTGAAGATGTACTGAATCAACGTGATTGCACAATGATCATCATTTCCCATGACCGTCATTTCTTAAACTCTGTATGTACGCATATGGCTGATATTGACTATGGTGAATTGCGTATTTACCCAGGTAACTATGACGAATATATGTTTGCAGCAACGCAAGCTCGTGAACGCTTATTAAGTGAAAATGCCAAGAAGAAAAATCAAATTGCCGAGCTACAACAGTTTGTTTCGCGCTTTTCAGCTAATGCATCTAAAGCAAAGCAAGCAACATCTCGTGCCAAGCGAATTGACAAGATTCAATTAGATGAAGTTAAAGCATCGTCACGTCAAACACCGTTCATTCGTTTTGAGCAAGAAAAACAGTTATTCCGTAATGCCCTTGAATTAACAAACTTAGGCCAAGGTTTTGACGATATGCTGTTCACTGGCCTTGAAGGCTTAGTTGAAGTAGGCGAGCGTATCGCTATCATCGGTGAAAATGGGGTTGGTAAAACAACACTGTTAAATACTTTAGCAGGTCGTTTGGCACCGAAGCAAGGCGAGTTTAAATGGTCTGAAAACCACAATATCGGTTATTATGCGCAAGATCATGCTGATGAATTTGCCACCGATATGAACTTATTCCAGTGGATGGAGCAATGGCAGCAAGAAGGCGATGATGAACAAGTTGTTCGCAGTTTCTTAGGCCGTATGTTGTTCTCACAAAATGATATTAAAAAGTCTGTAAAAGTAATATCTGGTGGTGAGCAAGGCCGCATGTTATTTGGTAAGATTATGATGCATAAACCAAATATCCTATTAATGGATGAGCCAACGAACCACATGGATATGGAGTCAATAGAAGCATTAAACCTTGCGCTAGAAGCATATGAAGGTACGTTGATGTTTGTATCTCACGACCGTCAATTTGTATCCTCAGTTGCAACCCGTATTTGGGAAATCAAAGACGGCAAAATAATTGATTTCAGAGGTACTTACTCTGAATATTTAGCCAGTAAAGAAGGCTAAAGCTCAATTTACATACTGATCAAAAAGCCATGCTAGTCATGGCTTTTTTGTTACTCGATATTCGCAATTTAACAATTAATACGTGTATAATGACCGCCTTTAATGCGGACATAAGTCCGCTATAGGTATTAAAACCATTACTGAGGAGTATTTATGACTGTTGGCATTATTATGGGTTCCAAGTCAGATTGGCCAACTATGGAACATGCGGCGATCATGCTAGATAAATTTGGCATCGCTTACGAAACTAAAGTTGTATCGGCTCATCGTACTCCTCAACTACTCGCTGATTACGCAAGTTCAGCAGCAGAACGTGGTATTAAGGTAATTATTGCCGGTGCCGGTGGTGCAGCGCATTTACCAGGTATGGCCGCTGCTTTCACATCGTTACCAGTATTAGGTGTGCCGGTTAAGTCTAAAACGTTAAATGGCATTGATTCATTGCTGTCGATTTGCCAAATGCCAAAAGGTGTTGCAGTAGGTACATTAGCAATTGGTGAAGCTGGTGCTGCAAATGCAGGATTATTAGCTGCACAGATTTTAGGTTGTCAGCAACCGGAGATATTTGCCAAAGTTGAAGCGTTCCGTAAAGAACAAACCGAAACTATTTTAGCTAACCCAAATCCAGCAGAGTAATATGACTATTTTAATTTTAGGAGCCGGCCAATTAGCACGTATGATGTGTTTAGCTGGTGCGCCATTGAATTTAAATGTGGTTGCGTATGATGTTGGTAGTAAAAAAATTGTTCACCCATTAACTGGGCAAATCTATACTACAACGTTAGAGCAAGCAATTGTAGACGCTCATGCGATCACCGCTGAGTTTGAGCATATTCCTGATGATGTGCTAACGCTATGCTGTGCAAGCAAGAAGTTTTATCCGGGTAAAGCCGCGATTAAAACGGGTGGCGATCGCGCCCTAGAAAAAGCATTACTAAGTAAAACCGCAGTTAAGTGCGCACCATATCAGTTGATCACTGAAAAAGCCCATTTAGAACAAGCCGTTGCTAGCTTGGGTAAGCCATTAGTTATCAAAACCTGTCAAGCCGGTTACGATGGGAAAGGCCAGTGGCGTTTAAAATCAGATGATCAAATTGAGCAGATATGGTCACAAATGGCTGATTTTATTGCCTCCGGTACTGAATCCGCGCCACACACTATTATTGCCGAACAAATGATCCCATTTGATCGTGAAGTATCAATCATTGGTGTTCGCGATAAAAGTGGTAATACCGCTATTTACCCACTTACTGAAAACCAGCATACCAATGGTGTTTTAACCTTATCTATCGCCGGTAAAGAAAAATCTGTGATTCAACAACAAGCCGAAGATGCATTTAATAAATTGGCTAATGAGCTTGATTACGTTGGTGTATTGGCGATTGAGTTTTTCGATGTGGCAGGGCAGTTATTGGTCAATGAAATTGCTCCTCGGGTTCATAATTCTGGTCATTGGACCCAACAAGGCGCGCATTGCAGTCAATTTGAAAATCATATGCGTGCAGTCTCTGGGCTGCCATTAGGTAGCACACAATTGCAGCGTGTTACGGCAATGGTGAATGTGCTCGGACAAGCCGCGATTCCTCAGCAAGTACTAAGCATTGCTGAGGTTACGAGTCATTGGTATGGTAAAACAGCAAAGCCTGGTCGTAAAATGGGCCATATTAATGTATCTGCTGCGAACCTTCATGAGTTAGGTGAACGCTTAGCACAATTGTCGGAGTATCTTCCGGAGGAAGATTATCCCGGCGTATTAGCGGCCAGCACCGCGTTGATTTTAAATTAACTAAAAAAGCCGAGTTTATCTCGGCTTTTTACTTGAGGAATGGTTTTATGATTAGCGCTAAATACAGAACCGTGGTATTCGCTTTTTTCATGGCATTATTTATGTCTGGTTTTATGTCATTGGTAATTTCAATTTTTAATGTTGGTTTAATTGATAACATAGTTTCTATTTGGCTAGCGGCGTGGGCTTTTGCATTTTGTGTCGCATTTCCTACCGTAATTCTTGTAGCGCCAGTTGTGCATAAGCTCACTACAAAGATTGTGCGCTCGTAACGAAGGGATTATTTTGTCTGTGTCTGATCGGATTAAAAAGCCTCTATACTTGCTTTTTTTTGGCCTGTGTATCACCCCTTGGATTGGTGGTGGTAGTGCCCTAATTTGTGGCGCGATGTTTGCTATTTTGCTCGGTAATCCATTTGCAGAGCTATCCCAAAAGGCGAGTAAATGGATGCTCAAAGCCGCGGTGGTTGGCTTAGGTTTTGCTGTTGATTTTAATCAGGTGATTGAAGTTGGTCGCAGTTCGCTGGTACTGACCATAGTCAGTATTACAGCGATCATTGGTCTTGGTGAAATTTTAACGCAAGTCTTTAAATTAAATCGTAACACAGGTGTATTAATATCATTCGGTACGGCCATTTGTGGAGGCAGTGCGATTGCAGCGATGGCGCCTGTAATTAAAGCTAAAGATCACGAAGTAGCGATTGCACTTGGTGTAGTGTTTTTATTAAACGGTGTCGGTTTGCTACTATTTCCAACCATTGGTCATTACTTTAGTTTAAGCCAACACCAATTTGGTTTATGGGCAGCGTTAGCTATTCATGATACAAGCAGTGTAGTAGGGGCCTCAGCAGCTTATGGAGCTGTGGCACTAAGTATTGCTACAACAGTTAAGCTCACACGTGCGATGTGGATCATTCCCTACACTACGATTGCAGGTGTCTTTTGGCGCTCAGAAGAAAAGGCCAGCATTCCTTTATTTATTGTTGGTTTTTTAGCTGCTGCATTGATCAATACGTATTTGCCTCAATTTACGGATCTCTGGCAGCTGATCAACACCGTAGCAAAACAACTATTGGTAATGACTTTATTCTTAATTGGCAGTGGCTTATCACTGGCTGTATTAAAACAAGCAGGACTAAAGCCCTTTATAATGGCAATTATTTTATGGATAGTCGTAAGTAGTGTCATTTTGTTATTAATTTTAGATGGATATATCGTATGAAGAAGCAGTTTTCTATCGCCACATTAGCGTGCCTATTAATCAGTGGTTTTTCTAACTCAGCATTGGCCGCATCATCTTTACGTGTAGCCACGTTTAATGTGAGCATGGATGCAACAAATTATGCTGAAAATGATAAGGACGTTGATCCTAATGGCCTGGTAAATGCGTTACAAACAAATCATCCACAAATCAAAAATATTGCCGAGATCATTCAACGTATTCGCCCTGACATTTTATTATTAAATGAATTTGATTATGTCAGCAAAGCGCAAGGCATTGATTATTTTAAAACGCACTACCTTGCTAAAAGCCAAAATAAACAGCCCGCTATAGATTATCCGTACAGCTATGTTGGCCCAGTAAACACAGGTTTGAAAACGCCATTTGATCTAGATAATGACGGCCAAGCAACTGGTATTAAAGGGGATGCATTTGGTTTTGGCTTTTTTGAAGGCCATTATGGTATGGCCGTCTTATCTCGCTACCCAATTGATTTTGATAAAATTCGTACCTTACAAACCTTTAAATACAAAGATATGCCAAATGCTAAAATGCCAATTGATCCAACTACAGGTGAAAATTGGTATAACAACGAAGAGTGGCAAGCTTTGAGGCTCAGCTCAAAATCGTTTTGGGATATTCCGGTTACTGTAAAAGGTAAAACGCTGCACGTTATTGCATCGCACCCAACGCCTCCTGTATTTGATGGTGCTGAAGATAGAAACGGCTTACGTAATCATGATGAAGTACGTTTGATTAAAGATTATATCGCCAGCGCAGATTACCTCTATGACGATCATGGTGTCAAAGGCGGGTTAGCTGAAAAATCACGATTTGTTATAGTCGGAGATTTAAATGCGGCTCCTGAAGGAGATAAAAAACGCCCAGATACAACGGATCAACTTTTAAAAAACTCATTAATAAATAGTCAATTTACACCAACTAGTAAGGGCGCTAAAACCACTTACAGTGAAAAATATGCTGCGGCTTACACAGCTTACTGGCAAGCTCGTGCAGATTATGTTTTGCCTTCAACTTATGGCATTGAAGTCCATGACGGTGGGGTATTTTGGCCAACTAAAAGTAGCGAGTTATACCGGTTAATTAAAGATCGTAATGCATCGTCAGATCATCGCATGGTGTGGTTAGATATTTCTATAAAGTAACTTGGTTATTAAACAGCAAAGTTTGGCTGTTTGTCTGAAATAATTGCTATTACATAGGCGCTTCTGCTTAAATTGGGGGAATTACAATAACCTTACAGAAGCCCTATGATTTTTAAATCTTCTACTCAAAAAACCTTAATTGCACTTGCCGTAGCATCCAGCGTTATGTTGTCAGGTTGTCAATCAACCGCATCTACCCCTAAAGAGCAACCACAACCAACTGTTGCCAGCGTTGTTGTAACACCTGCAGATACAGGTAGCAGCGCGATCACACTTGAGCAAGCAATGGCTCATCCTGATTGGTTAGGCCGCCAAGCAGAGCGTGCGTTTTGGGCTGCTGATTCAAAAACAGTTGTCTATGCGCAAAAACAACAAGGTAATGAGCTTCGAGACTTATTTACACAAGCTGTTGATAGCCAAGCGGCAAGCCAAGTAGCGTTAAATAAGTTGCATACATTAGGGGCTGGTGATGCTGTTTATTCAGTGGATCGTACACAGCAAGCCTATGTATTTGAAGGTAATATATTTGTAAAGAACATCAATACAGGTGCAATTACACAAATTACTCACGACAGTGCTAAACAATCTAAACCACAATTTTTAACTGATGGTAATTTAGCTTATCGTCAAGGAAACACTTTTTATAAAGTAGATTTGGCAACGGGACTGCAAGCTGAGCTTGTAAATCTTCATTTGAGCGATGCACCAAAAGGAGTTACAGAGCCTGAAACTTACATCGCTAAAGAACAGCATAAACTGATTGATTACATTGCGCTGACTCATAAAAATAAAAAAGATAAACAAGCGCGCAAAGAGCAACTCAACCAGCAAAATAGTTCAATTGCCGATGCTCAGTTTTACTTAGGTAAAGGCAATGAGTTAGCCGATGTGCAGTTATCACCAAATGGTAAAGCATTAATTGCTGTTGTCACTGAGGCCAAACCTTGGCGAGATGAAGCCGACATCATGCCAAACTATATTGCTGATGATGCACGGGTAAAAGCTGAAAAAGTACGTCGTCGTGTTGCTGATGAAAAACCACAAACCTCGCAAGTTATCTACATAGATTTAACTGAGCAAACGCAAACAGCACTCGCATTTGATACCTTACCTGGTTTTGATGAAGATGTATTAGCGGCAGTTAAAAAAGAAAACTATGCCCGTGACGGCAAAACATATGAATCTAAAAAAGAACTTCGTGCTATCAACCTAATGATGGATTGGGGATGGGATCAAAGTGCTATCGTCTGGAACAAAGCCGGCACGCAAGTCGCGATTATGCTTGAAGCATGGGATAACAAAGACCGTTGGTTAGCTACTGTTGATGCTGAAAATTCCAAACTTGTTTCACAACACCGTTTACACGATGATGCATGGGTTAACTATGCTTATAACGATTTTGGCTGGTTAAATAATTCAGATACCTTGTATTATTTATCTGAAGAAACTGGCTATAGCCACCTATATAAAAAACCACTCAATGGTAAAGCAACACAACTTACCAAAGGTCAGTTTGTCGTATCGAACCTCACACTAACAGATGACGACAGTGCAATTTATTACAAAGCCAATGTTGAGCATCCTGGTCTATATGAGATCTACCGCGTTGATCCACAAACGGCAAAATCAGAGCAAGTAACCAACTTAGACGGTATGACCGACTATAAATTAAGCCCTGATCAAAGCAAATTATTGTTAACACATTCCAAAATCATGGCTCCACCAGAGTTATATGTTGCTGATGCAAAAGCGAATACAACTGCAACGCAGCTAACTCATACAGTATCGAGTGAATTTTTAGCAAAACAATTAATTGCGCCTAAAATTGTTGCGGTACCGTCAAGTCATACTGAACAACCGGTATACGCTAAAGTATATTACCCAGCAGACTATGTAGAAGGTGAGAGCGGCAAAAACCGCAAAGCGATCATTTTTAACCATGGTGCAGGTTATCTACAAAACTCACACATGGGTTGGTCAGGTTACTTCCGCGAATTTATGTTTCATTCATTACTAGCCTCTGAAGGTTATGTAGTGATGGACATGGATTATCGTGCATCAAAAGGTTATGGACGTGATTGGCGTACGGCGATTTACCGTCAAATGGGTACCCCAGAAATTGAAGATTTAGCCGATGGTGTTAAATGGATGGCTGAAAATGCCAATGTTGATACCGGTGCTGTGGGTACATATGGCGGCTCTTATGGTGGCTTTATGACCTTTATGGCGTTATTTACTCAGCCTGATTTATTTCAAGCCGGGGCTGCGCTTCGTCCAGTTACCGATTGGGCACACTATAATGGTCCATACACATCAAACATTTTAAATCACCCAGATGTTGATCCAATTGCGTATGAAAAAAGTTCGCCTATATATTATGCGCAGGGACTTAAAAACCGCTTATTGATCAACGCCCCTATGGTTGATAATAATGTGTTTTTCCAAGACTCAGTACGCTTAGTACAGCGTTTAATTGAGCTTGAAAAAGAAAACTTTGAAACGGCTATATTTCCAGTCGAACCACATGGTTTTGTACAGCCTTCTAGTTGGTTAGATGAATACCGTCGTATTCATAAACTATTTAAAGAAAGTTTATAAGCACTTAAATGTTAGACAACGCCAAGCTTATGCTTGGCGTTTTTTTATATAATTGATCAGCAGTGGCGTTGCGAGTACTATTCCGCCAATTGCACCTATTAAGTGAGCATCAACAGCAACCCGAGAGTCAATTAATTTACTCACTTCAGCACTGGGGCCATGAAATTGTTCATAAGCAATTTTAAGCCAAATACCGATAAACAATAAACCGCCGCTTTTCATGCCAACTTCAATATCTTTGATTGCCCCCCACACAATTACACCATGCAGTAGTGCACTCAATCCGGTGTAAATGTGAATCTCAGGACAAAAAAAGTAAACACCAATACCGCACCAAGCAGCCAAAAATAAGGTGTGCAATGCATATTGCGTCGGTTTTGTATGCTCAGCATGTAACGCCCATATCAGTACGATACCGGCACAATTTAATGCTAAGTGCGCCCAGTTAGCATGCACATATTGGCTCGTGATCAAACGCCATACTTGGCCTTGGTCAATGAGCTGGCGATTAAACTCTAAAACATCATTTAAATTAAACGCTGCAAATAGGGCGCTTAATGCCATTAAACACAGCGGGGGTAAAATATATCGGGGTTGAAGTGGTAAATTGACCATTTTATTCTTATTTTTACAGCAAAATTTTGCATATTGTGCCCGTTTAACTTTAAGATGCCAAACATCTCAATGCAATTAAGGTCTTTTTATGTTTTTACCTTTTAAAACCAGCGTCGTCTTTAGTTTAACTCTTCTCACTTTACCTGTTTTAGCCACTCAAACACCACGAGAAGTACGCGAGCCAGAAGCCGCTACAGGCCATCAACTTAAGCAACATGTAACTGGTCAGCAGTATATGGTTGCTGCGGCAAACCCCTATGCTGCTAAAGCAGGACAAACCATACTCGCTAAGGGCGGCAGTGCAGTCGATGCTGCCATTGCAACGCAATTAGTCTTGACCTTGGTCGAGCCGCAATCATCAGGAATTGGTGGTGGGACTTTTATGCTGCATTTTGACAAAGGTCATAATAAGCTAACCAGCTTTGATGGCCGCGAAACAGCGCCAAGTAATGCTGACGAAACATTGTTTTTAGATGAAAAAGGTAACGCGGCACCTTGGATTGAAGCAGTGGTTGGCGGCCGTTCAGTGGGTGTACCTGGTTTATTGCATGCCTTTGCTAAAGCGCATCAACAATATGGCAAACTTGCATGGGCGGAACTGTTTAAACCGGCCATAGAACTTGCTGAACAAGGATTTGTAGTATCACCGCGTTTACATGCTTTGTTAGCCAAACAAATAAACCCTGGGGTGACAACACTTCCAGTGATCCGTGATTATTTTTTTCCAGATGGTAAACCGCTTGCTGTTGGCACTGTTAAAACGAACCAACCACTTGCTGAAGTTTACAAAAAAATCGCCAGTAAAGGCATTGATGCTTTTTATAAAGGCGATAACGCTAAGCAAATGGTTGCTGCGGTCACTCATTCTATTGTGGCACCAGGTACTTTAGCATTAACCGATTTAGCTAATTATAAAAGTAAACAACGTGACGCAGTTTGCACCCCGTACCACAGTTATAAAGTATGTTCCATGGCACCACCGAGCAGTGGCGGAGTCGCGGTGTTACAAATTCTCGCTTTGCTTGAAGATAAGAACATGGGTCAATTTAAAGCTAATTCTGCACAAGCCCTGCATTATTTTAGCCAAGCATCGCGACTCGCTTTTGCGGATCGTAATGTGTATATGGGCGACCCCGATTTTGCAGATATTCCTACTAATGAGCTACTCGATAAACGCTATATCGAGCAACGGACAAAATTAATAAGTGAGCGAGACGAAAAAGCCTATGCAGGGCAACCTCGTCCATTACTGAGTTACGCACAAGATGATGCGTATGAATTGCCATCTACTACTCATGTATCTATTGTTGACAGTGAAGGGAACGCGGTATCAATGACCAGCTCAATAGAAATGGCGTTTGGTTCAACGGTTATGGTGAACGGTTATATATTAAACAACCAATTAACCGACTTTGCCTTGTCGCCGCGCAAAAACGGCAAATTATTAGCCAACCGCGTTGAAGCAGGTAAACGCCCGCGCAGCTCAATGTCACCGGTGATGGTGTTTAATAACGATGGCAGTTTACGCTTAGTGGTCGGCTCACCTGGCGGTAGCCGAATTATCGACTATGTCGCGCAAGTAGTTATTGGCGTATTAGATTGGCAACTAACTGCTCAACAAGCCATTGACTTACCAAGAATTACTAATCGTAATAATTATACAAGTGTTGAAAAAGGCACCGCTATAGAGGCGATTATTCCTGATTTACAAAAACGTGGTCATACAGTAAAAGTCGTCGATTTAAACTCTGGCTTGCATGCGGTTGAAGTCGTCAATGGCACTTTATTTGGTGCCGCAGATCCTCGCCGCGAAGGGATCGCTTTAAGTGAGCAAAGTATTGTTCTTAAAGAGCACGAAATGCCAGTGAATAAGCCTTAATTGACATCGTGATTTAATGTACAATCTACTTTTACGTGTGTGTTAAGCGCACACGTCTTATTTTCTCCTAATGGTCTGACAAGATTGAATATCATTGCTTTTTAATATTCAACAGTAATAATGACAGATCGTAACTTAAAGACTTCGTTAAGCTTGGACTTATGACTACAAATACTGACCCAAATTATCTTTATATTCATCACTCAGGCCCAGGTCTGATCGAAACGCCACTCTTAAATAAAGGCAGTGCATTTACTCAAAAAGAGCGTGAAAGTTTCAACCTTGCGGGATTACTGCCTCCTCGCTATGAAACGATTGAAGAGCAGGTTGAACGTTGTTATCAACAATATTCAAGTTTTAAAGACAACCTAAATAAACACATTTATTTACGCGCCATCCAAGATAACAACGAAACACTTTACTATCGTTTAGTGCGTGACCATCTTGAAGAAATGTTGCCTATTATCTACACCCCAACCGTGGGTGATGCCTGTGAAAAATTCTCAGATATTTATCGCAGCGCGCGCGGTTTATTTATCTCTTATGAAGACCGTTATCAAATCGATGATATTTTACGTAATGCGACCAAAGGCAAAGTAAAGGTTATCGTTGTCACCGATGGTGAACGTATTCTTGGTTTAGGCGACCAAGGTATTGGTGGCATGGGCATTCCAATTGGTAAGCTATCACTTTATACCGCCTGTGGTGGCATAAGCCCAGCCTATACGCTACCGGTTATGCTTGATGTAGGAACGAATAACGAAAAGTTATTAAACGATCCTATGTATATGGGTGCTCGCCATAAACGTATTGCACAAGATGAATACGATGAATTTTTAGATCTATTTATTAAAGCCGTTAAGCGTCGTTGGCCAAATGTGTTATTACAATTTGAAGACTTTGCACAACCTAATGCAATGCCTTTATTAAAACGCTACCGTGATGAAATTTGTAGTTTTAATGATGATATTCAAGGCACAGCGGCGGTTACAGTTGGTTCGTTACTTGCTGCATGTCGTGTGAAGAGTGCACAGTTATCAGAACAAAAGGTAGTGTTCGTAGGTGCAGGCTCCGCAGGCTGTGGTATTGCCGAACAAATCATTACACAAATGGTGTCGGAAGGTATTTCTGACGAGCAAGCCCGCAGCCAAGTTTTCATGGTTGATCGTTTTGGTTTGTTAACACAAGGCATGGAAGGGCTGCGCGACTTCCAGCAAGCACTTGCCCAACCTACAGATAAATTAGCTGATTGGACATACAGCGGTGAATACGCGTCATTGCTAGATGTGATGCACTGCACAGCTCCTGATATTCTCATTGGTGTATCAGGGCAACCTGGTTTATTTACTGAGCAAGTTATTCGCGCCATGCATAATGGATGCGAACAGCCCGTTATTTTCCCGTTAAGTAATCCATCTAAGCAAGTTGAAGCACTACCTGAAGATGTGATCAATTGGACACAAGGCAAAGCGATTGTTGCAACTGGCAGTCCATTTGCACCGGTTGTTTATGACGGTGAAACATTTGTAATCCCACAATGTAATAACAGCTATATTTTCCCTGGTATTGGTTTAGGTGTCATTGCGGCGAAGGCCACCCGTATTACTGATGCAATGCTCATGGTGTCGAGTGAAATATTGGCAGAATCATCACCTCGAGCTAATACCGGTAAAGGGAGTTTATTACCTGCACTAACAGAAATTGAAACACTGAGTAAACGCATTGCTTTTGGTGTGGCTAAAAAAGCCATCGAAGAGGGGGCTGCACTTGAGATCAGCGATGATATGTTATGGGCGGCAATTGACAGAAATTACTGGTTACCAAAATACCGTAATTACAAACGTTGTAGTATCTAAGTGATCACTGCTGATTAACTAGTAAATTATCTAGAAACAGGCTTCGGCCTGTTTTTTTATGCTTGTTCATTTTAAATTAACCGCGTACGGTATCTAATAACGTTATTAAAACTATTAAGGATATGTATGCGTTATTTACCATTGTTAGCCGCGACTCTAAGTTTCAATGTATTTGCAGCCAGTACACCAGATGCCCCACACATTTACATTCAAGGCCAAGCGCAAATCTCCACTATTGCCGATAATGTAAAGTTAGGCGTTGCAATTGTTGAAGTTGATAAGGACTTGATGAGCGCTAAACAAAAAGCTGATCAAACTATGGCTAAAGCGATTAAATTAGCAAAGCAGCAGGGGATTGATGAAAAAAGTATTTATGGTTCACAAATCTCAATTAACCGAGAAAATCAATACAACCGTGAAACAGGTAAGCAAGACTTTATTGGTTACCGGGTTAGTCGCACACTTTCACTCACACTGACGGATGTAACAAAATATCCATTACTGCTGCAAAGTTTAGTGAACGCAGGCATTAATGAAATAAACCAAACTGAGTTCACATCGAGTCGTTTTGAGTCATTGCAAAAGAAAGTGCAAAAAATGGCAATTGCAGATGCAAAATCAGCGGCAAAAGAATTTGCTGCTGATTATGACGTAGAACTCAAAGGTTTGTATAGTGCTTCAAATGCCCCTATGAACGTATCAGCTCAACCTTATATGCGTGCTGAAAAAACCATGTTGTCAGACAGTAATTCTGGCAGTTTCGTCCCTGATGCCTATCATGCCGGCGAAATCACAATTTCGGCAGACAGTTACGCTATTTATCTAATTAAAAATTAACAGCCAACTCATTGGTGGCGAAATTTCGCCACCAATTTATCTCCCATTTCAGGGGAGATTCTCGCGATAGCATTAAGCATATTAATTATTTGGTCGCGATCATACTGATTACTAATATTCTCATTTACATCATCGATAATAGCATCTAAATAAGTAAATAGACTCTGCGCTGCTTTACTGTTCTGGTGGGTTCTGAACAAAATGTTTTTGAACGCTTCGAGTACATTATTCATCACATAACCATCACTTTTTGCATAGTTGCGGATTGGCGTGAAGTTATCATGCAATAATTCATCAAATGATGTTTCATGGAAATATAACAGTGGCTGTTTATCATCACTATGTTTTAAAGAGTAATTAACGTTATATATGCTTAATCGATCAATGAGTAAAATACTGAGCATATCGATCGCCTTTACCGCAGTACCAGGATCGTTAATACCCGGGCTCATCGCTTTCACTGCAATCTCTGAAATCTGTGTCATTCCAAACCTATAATTGTCACTTACATATTCTTCGATATAAAAAATAAAGCAATTAAGTAGATCTTCAAGGAGTTGCTCGTTATCAGATAAATCATGATTACATTTTAAAAACGGATAGCCTTCAACAGTAAAAAAACCCTGCTTAACTACAACATAAATTTTTATATCATGTTGTTGGCAAAGGGCACATAGTTTATCGCTATTCACGCCTTTAAAGTAACCTTCTGTTTTACTTGAAATACTCGACCAATCGTCAAAGTTAGGAAATACATCGATAGGGTTATCTTTTTGCATGCTAATAATCGATTTCAATTCATTTTTAGTATTCTTATATAAGTCGTTTAATACGTTATCGACTTGAATAGCCCTTGAAATTGAATGGATGAAAAATACAAAAAAGCCTAACGATATCAGGCCAAAAACAAGTGAAAAAAGTATGCCCAATGAAGGAATTCCTATTTCACCATTATCCATAGTCCGGATGTTGATCAGCATAACGATTGAAAAAATAATACTGCCGAGATAAAAGCCCAAAACAAGTTGATGTGATTTACGCGTTATAAGCCCCGGTAATACTCTTGGTGATAGACTTGCGCTGGCACTATTAAGTACGACCATAACCATAGAAAAACTAAAAACAGTTAGCGAAATAATACTACCCGTTAATGTACTTAGAATCGTTCGTGCATTTTCTTCGCTATCAACCAATAGTACCTCAAGCAGCGATTTAAGCTCCATAACAAAAGACGTATACTCTGTAGTTGTTACAAGTACAGCAAACAATAAAAATATCACTGATAATAACGATGGATAGAAACCGATACTACTGACTAATTCTCGGTAATTATCGGCAATTTTTCGCGGAGTGAACATATATGAAACCCTAAGATGACTTAGTTGTTGTACCAACAACAGCTAATTTATGCAGTAAGCTTAACAACAAACTTTGTTTTACGTCTAATTATTAATAATAACGTTTCCAATATATGCATGTTTTATTAGCTGGAGGCTTAAAACTTACTTAGTATATGGACTCCTAATAGCAAGCAGCAAGATGTTGTAACTTTAATTTTACGGACCGCATTGAGCGTCTTGACTACAATATTAGCTTATTGCTTGATATGCGACGAAATCGTCTAAATAATAGACGTCATTGAGAGGGCATTGTATAAGGTCATTCTATTAATCTCAGTAGCAAGACCATACAAAGGTTAAAATAAGTGATGTTGTTTTCTGAGGTTGATTATCATTTGTTATTTAAATAACAATAGTTGTATAGTAATACGAATTATTAGGGGGACTTGGCAATACACAAGTTCTTATAAACTATTAGATAAAAATTAGGTTTATTGTGATCATATCTTTCTACGCAGCCATATTAGCTTTTATGTATATTTATTTAAGTATAAATGTTGTAAAAGTGCGAAAAGCAAATCAAATATCATTAGGTACTAACGATAACCAACAACTACTGAGAGCAACGCGAGCTCATGGTAATTTTATTGAATACGTACCTTTCGCGCTGATCCTTATTTTTTTAGCAGAGTACCAAGGTTTAAGCAGTCATTATTGCCATCTTTTAGGGACTTTATTAGTATTTGGTCGCGTATGCCACAGCATTGCGATTAATGATAATACCTTAAAACTTAGAGTTATAGGCATGCTATCAACCTTTGCAACCCTCGCGTTAAGTGCAATTGCGTTACTGCTCGGTCGTTTTTTCTAAATGTTTTGTACATGGCTTGCACTTTCTACATCATTGATAGTAAACCCTGTTAGTGCAGCTGTTGATCATAATGATCCGCGTCAAACACTGAATGTTATTTATCCTAAGCCAGAGCGTGAATACGAACTAGATAATTGGTATCCGCTAGAGTTACTCAAACTTGCACTAAAATATAGTGGCCAAGCGTATACCTTACAATCATCGATAAAAATGGTACAAAGCCGTTCTTTAAAAGAGCTAGAACACGGTGAGCTGGTTAATGTAGTATGGTCAATGACAAGTATAGAAAGAGAGCAGTTGTTTAAGCCTATTAGAATTCCAATTTATAAAGGTTTATATGGTTGGCGTTTACTACTTACTACTGAAGACAAACTTTCATTATTTACAGCCGTAAAAATGCCATCTGAACTTAAAAAGCTTTATTTTATTCAAGGACATGACTGGCCAGACACGGTAATTCTAAGCGATAACGGTTTTCAAGTTTCAACATCAACAAGTTATGACTCCTTATTTAATATGCTTGTTAAAGGACGTGGGGATGCATTTCCTCGTTCAATTTTAGAAGTTGATTGGGAATTAAAGCAGCTTGATGCAAGCGATCACATTACTACGGTGCCTAATGTCGTTTTTAATTATCCAGCAGCGATCTACTTTTTTGTTAACTCGCAGCGCGATGATTTACATAATGCAATTAAAATTGGTCTAGAAAAAGCACATCAAAATGGTGAGTTTGATAAATTATTTAATCGCCACTTCGCTGAAATTATTGCAAGCGCAAAATTACAAGAAAAAATGATTATAAAATTAGAAAATACACATCTTCCTCACTTAACTCCTATTAACAACAGTGCATTATGGTTTACTCCAGAAAAAAGCATTCAGTTCCACAAGTCATTATGAATCCAATAACTAAAATCTTTATAATTGGCCTACCTCGTACGGGCACAACCAGTGTATGCCATGCATTTTTACAACTTGGTTTTAGTTGTGCCCATACAGCCTATACCAAGCAATGTTTTAACCAAGCGCAAGTGATTGCTGACACACCAATTTTTAATGATTACGAATATTTAGATTCACTTTATCCAGGTGCTAAATTTATCTATTTAGAGCGGGAAGCAGAAAAGTGGCTGCCTTCAATTCGCCAATTATTACTGAGAATGCACACCAACTTAATGCGAGAGGATGGGGGTTTTAACCCACATATTAAGCGTTGTTATCTGCATACCTTTGGTAGTTTTTCTATTAATGAGTTACACAATGATGCCTATTTACAACAATGCTATGAGCAACACAAAAGTGCTGCACATAACTATTTTGCTAAGCGAGCAGCTGACTTTTTATCAATAGATATAGCCCATCCAAACAGTTTTAATCAGCTTTGTGATTTTTTGCAATTACAAACTGAACTGACAAAGTTTGAAAAAATGAATATTGGCGGCAAGGTAACAGCTTGGAATGCAATAAAACATCCACTAAAAGTTGCATCAACAGCAAATGGTAAAATCGATAAATATCTATACCCAACATCTTGATAAGAAGTAACTACTCAAGGTAATTAAAAATTATTGCTGTAACAAGATTTTGTAGTTCAATTGCGTTAAAATCTCGCCATTAGTTTTTAGGTAAAATATTTATGTTCGAATTAAAATACCACACTCCATTTGCATGGACCGAAGCTGTGATGGCAGACTTTGACACCTTTTTACAAGATCATGCCGCTGCAGAAAAAAAAGCGTCCGGTATGGCTATGTCGATGTTGTCGCATTATCCAGATCGCCAAAAGCTTGTAAAAGCAATGACCGATTTAGCACTGGAAGAAATGATCCACTTTAAACAAGTATTAAAGCTATTGCTTGATCGTGATGTTAACTTAGGTAACGACCAAAAAGATCCGTACGTAAAAAAAATTCGCGCGATTTTTAGAAATGGCCGCGACGAGTTTTTAATGGATAGATTATTAGTAGGTGCCGTAATTGAGGCGAGGGGACACGAGCGTTTCTCTTTAGTTGCACAAGCATTACCAATCGGCAAAGAAAAAGATTTTTATGTGGCAATAGCTAAATCAGAAGAAAAACATAAAAACTTATTTGTCGAGCTGGCTTATGAATATTTTGATAAAAATGAGGTCGATTCGCGATTAGAAGAAATTCTTATCGCTGAAGCTGAAATATGTAAAAACATCCCATTTACTGCGGCGCTGCATTAATCAGATCAGCGCTTGATAGTGCACGTTGAAGTGTATAACCGCTGAGCAGCAACAGCTGCCATATGTTCAGCCATTAATTTGGCTGATATTTGCTTGTATGTAACTCACTTTTTTGAATTTTTTTTGGTTGTAAGATCACTGGAAATTGGGCTACTACCTTAGTCCCTTTGCTGCTAGAGCTTCGCTTAATAGGCAGTTTATATTCTTTTGCAATACTATTCATCACGTAATAACCTAGGCCAAAATTTATAGAGCGGGTAAACATTGATAGGCCTTTACCGTTATCTAGTACCTGCAATATTAACTTGTTATCGATCTTATTTAAGTGAACTGTTATTTTAGTTGCACTTGCATGTTTAAATATATTCTCAACAGCATGGTATAACACCGCATAAATATCACACTGTAATTGTTTAGTAAGAACTTCATTACCAAGCGTGATATTGAATTCCGACTTAATACCATCCCTTGATAAACATTTAATATGTAGCATATCAATCGCTGTAGCCAAGTCGTTCTGCCCAAGGCTTGCATGGCTATTAGCAATAGGGCTTAAAATTTCATGTGCTTTTTTAAGTTTATCAAGGCCTTTACATACCATTATTTGATCTCCGCCACATAAATCTATGCCGTTTGCTAAGTTTATAGCAGCAACACTTAGCCCTTCACGCTGTAATTGCTTTTGATGTGACTTAAAAACACGGTGAAAACTCTGCAACCAAAAGAATACAAAGCTAGCAACACCTAAAAATAAGCTAATTAGTATTAAAGCATAAAACCACAAAGCACTATTTGAGCTATACCAAGGCCCACTTACAAAAAAATTGAAAGACTGTGGCTTACTCCACATACCTCCATTAACTTTGCTTCTATATTCTAATGTGTAATTATCAGGGTTTAGCTTATTTAATTGTATTAATGGGGTAGGGATATCATGCCATTCACTCATATTTAAGCGGTATTGATAATTAATGTGATCGCTAAGCGTGTAGCTATAATTAGTCAAAGCTATATCAAGCCAGCCAGAGTTATTCACTTTTAACGTTTCTGGATTTAAGTACGTTTTAGTGTTTGTTCTTATATAACTAATACGACTATTTGGTATAGTTTCTTGCTTTTTTCTTTCAACTCTTATTACGCCTTGGTTGCTAACCGCAACAATTTTATCACTAATACTTAATATTCCATTTGGTGTAAAAGAATGATCTCCTGTACCTTCTAAAAGATTAGTGTAAGCATCATCCATACTAAACTTGTGAATACCATGGTTAGTAGATAAATAGAGCTCTTGGCTCAATGAATGTAGCTCATTAATATATAGCGGGCTTACAATAGATTCCCACTGACCGTTAATTTTTCTAAATAAACCGCTGCCGTAAGTTGCTGCATAAAGTGTATTACCTAACAATTGAATATCTGCGATAGGTGCATATTTTTCAAGTTCAATCGAGGCATCACCCCGTTGATTAAAAGATATCAACCCCTTTTCATTAGCAATATAGAGTATACCTCCAAGGTTTTTAGTTGCCCAAGCAGTCTTATGCGATAGAAATTTATTGATATACCCTGAATCGAGTTGCGAAAGGGCTAAATCAAATATTTGAACTCCCTCATCATTTGTGGATAAGTAAATCTGTTTATTAATAACTGCTAAGTTAATTACATAACCTTTAAAGAACTGAGTAACAAGCTGTGTAGTCAAGTTAATAGCATATGCACCTAAATTAGTAGTAACGAACAGCGTGTCACCTTCTTGCTGTAATGCAGTGACAGAAAAACCAAGTTTTGAGATTTGCTGATTCAAATTGTTAAGAGCAGAATAGTGACCGTCAGAGTAAATATAAAGCCCGTTATCAGAGCCTATCCAGGTTTTACCATTTACTGTTGCGATCACATTGTAAATCGAAGCAATTGAAAGACGATCGAGTCTGACCTTAGATGAAACGACCTCAAAGCTATTAACATCTAATGCCCATAAATTTTGTTCATCATCAACAAACAAGTCTTTATATGCTTGAGGATGGGAGTTTATGCCTTTTTGTAACACTGATAGTTGTGTTATTTCAGCTTGGTTTATAGAGCCACGGTCTACATAATACAAAAAATATGGAGGTGAAAAGCGCAGATGTCTTGCACTTGTAATGTCGTCATTAACAATTTTTATGTCATTCAAGTATGAATATGATGTCATATGATCATTTAAAAAATAAATCACTCCGTAAGGTGTAGCAACTAGCTCTCCGTCACTAACATGTGTGTCATCAATTAATCGTACACTCCTATTATTAATCACGTAGACACCGTCATTTGCCATAATGTACCCATGGTTGGCTGAGGCAGATACATCAAACATCTTATCTTTTTTACCAAGCGGCTCAGTAACTTCAAATGTTTCTAGATCAAGTAACGTTAATTGCTCTCTAGCTAACATAAATAAATATGTATTATTTACTGCCAGCTTTCTAGCTGCGATATCACTAAGTTTAACGGCTTCAAGCGTATTTAGATTAAATTGCCACACCTCTTTATCTTTATAGGCTATATACAAATAACCTGGTGATTGAAAGATAACATCACTTGTCCAACGCTTAGGTAAAATAGAGATACTCGAAAGGTTTAGGTAATGACTACCATCGAAACGATAGACACCATCATGTGAAGAAAAATAAATATTCTTGTTATTATCTTGGGTAGCGGCATTCAAATGCTGCATGTTAAATGCAAAACAATAAGTGCTACTCAACATAAAGAAGATTAAAAATAGTAACTTGTTCATAATGGTGTCCATTTTATTATTATTACCAATCAAATTGGCTTACACATTTCCTAGTGACCATTATTGTGCCGATGTTGGCCTGTGATCTCTAGAACCACAATATGGCTTTACAATTGGTAACTCTACGTTTAAATCATCAGAACGTTCAGATGTTAATGATTCTGCTTGATAATTTAACGTTTTTTTAACCCCTTTTGATATAGTACTTTTATACCAATTTTCATGAGCATTTTCAGGAGGAGTTACAACTAGAAATGTAGGCTTTCGAGGGTCAGCTTCATTTACTTTAGTGTTCCAACTATGCAAAACCTGATCACCTGCTGCGTTGCCGTACATACTTGCAAATGCAGTAGCAAGTAAATGCGCACCTGCATCACTGGTTATAATCATCGCCGTTTTAGAAAAGTCACTACCACAATCAAAGCTCATATCAACATTAAGCAATGAATTATCTGGTAGTAAAATATCTGCACTCATATATTGAATAACTGCACGATCTGCTTGAGGAGCAAGGGCTGCAACATTACAAATCGTTAATGTTGCACACAGTAAAGTTGCAATTTTAAATGTATTTTTAAGCATATTAATATCCTTTTTTACGCCATAGACAAAGATCCATCTGCAACAGTATCAACAAATACCTCACTCATGACAGTCAAAAGCTTTTGAGTCAGTATTGTTGTAACTTTTGCACATCAGAAGTTCACGTCTTGTAGGCAATTTTTTATAAAGTAATTTCTCTAAAACTTTTTCAACCAAAGTGTTAGCTACTAATCACTAATATTAGTTGGAGAAGTTCTGAGCTAGTTTTATTAACTTCATCTATTTCAACTGCCAAAATGCATAAATAAAGTTCCAGTGAATATTTTTTAAGGTACATACTAACAATTGTCCACAACACGGAGTGTTCTTATGTATGTGAATACAATAGCTACATGTAGTAAACCTTTATCATTATTTACTGCTAACTTTTCTTTTTACTTTTTCTAAAATACCGAAGTCAACATCATCGATATTATCGATAATGTTATTTAGCAAAAAATTTTGCATAGAATTAATTTAGCATGACTTCTGAAAAAATGATATTTGAAGAAATAAAGACCATTATTAGTCACTCTATGTAAATAACTATCACGAATATTGAATACGGCATTAGTTTGGAGCTATATCACTCATGATGAGCATAAAGACTTTTAAATGAAATTTTCAGACAAACTCGCATCTGCAGGTTATTCTATTGGTATTTATTTAATGCAGAAACAATCCAATAGTGGCCGGAGTAGGGGGTTACCGTTAATATGATTTTATTACTTTTAAAAATGATATTAACTGGCTGAAACTCAAAATTTTATTCTTTATTGTGCATTGTAACGGTTTGTTTAATAAGCTCAGATGTTAATTGTAGAGTTGTAGATTCAGATATTGATTTATTTGCAGATAGTTGGCAAATATAAAATAATCCCATGTTCAAAAAAGCAGTTCGTTCAGTAGTTGTTGTTAAAATATTTGCAGTTTGCTTAATTGAACCAGATAACTCAGCCAGCGCAAGCGCTTTTTCAGAACTAGTGCCTTGACTAGTTGAGACACTTGCGGCAGTTTTGGACAAGTTCAAAATAGCTTCTGAAATAGTTGCTTCACCTTTGCTATCGGTTGTTTTAATAGCTAATGCAGTTTGCATGCAAGCTCTAATTGTTCCATCTGGATCGTTTAAGATAACTGCAGCACTGGTATCTGGCTCCCAAACAAAGAGGGTACCAACAGTTTGTTCATTTTTATCGGCAATAGATATATAGGATTTTTTAAAGTATGTACTGCAACCACAAAGTATAGATGTAACAGCAATAATAGAAATAAGTTTCATATCGTACTCCTTTACATTAGTAACTAATATAAACATGGTTTACAAATATAATTATGTAAAGTTAAAAATGATTAGTAAGTAAATATGGTTGAAATTTAAGTAACAGCAGCAAAGTTAGCGCTTAAAAAGTCGATACCAGATAGCTAGCAATTAACGCTAGGGCACTTGCCTGTGAATATACTAAACGGAATGTCACGTAAAAACGCACCTATATATAGTAGCGCTGTTACAGTTAGCAGCACTCAAGTTGAAAAGTTCTTAACTGGCCAACTGGCAATTGAGCAAGTACACGAACTAATGAACGCTGTTCAAAAACCAAATACGTTTGCTTATATAGGCAACCAAGTAAAAATATCGTACCAAGATTTTATGATCACGGCAGAGCTAGGCCAGGGTTAAATACCATCATAGCTGCCGGTAAAGTTTAAACATCGGCAGCTCATTATAGTTGTGTGTAAATGAGCAGCGCTCAAAGTCAGCTAATATAAAACAGCTTTTAAAGTGCGTTTAGAGTCAAAGTTAAACAACCAGCCATTAACAATTAGTTATGTGTGAGTTAGGTGTTTGAAATTGGTGTAACTGATTTAACCTAAATTTGCATGCAAGTAGGGAAAATAGCGTTTATTAATTACGGTAATTAGGTTGTTACTTATAAAACTCACTCTATTTAACATAATATAAATTATAGGTTATTAAATATATTAATGCGAACCTCTGCAAATACACACCTAGAACCACCTGCTAAGTCCAATACTAGACGGTATCGGACTTAGTGATGATTTATTTCAATAATACAGTTTAATTCGAGTATCTTTCTTGAGCTTCATTATCGCTTAGCATAGTATTAAAAATACAATTTAAGCTGTATCACAAGAAGTAAACAATATGGAATTTGTGCGCCCGTTAGAACCAATCCTAATAATTGATGATGTTCAAGATATACGTGACTACTTAAATCAGATCTTAACTGAGTTAGGTTTTGAAGATATTCTTGAAAGCAGAGATTTTGAATCGGCTAAAACGTTGATTGATGAAAAGTCTCCGAATGTTATCTTTCTCGATATTGAACTTCCCGATACCGATGGTACAGAAATTCTTGAATACTTAAATGACAATTACCCACATACACATGTTGTCATGTGCTCTGGCCATAACAGCCTTGAAAATGTTCAAAATACTTGGGAACTAGGTGCTAAAGGTTTTATTGCAAAGCCATTTAATGCTAAAAAAGTTGATACTGTGATGAAACGCCTCGAACTTATTTAATGTAATTTATCAACCTACAAGGTTACTATGCAACAGACCGTACAAGCGATCATTGATGATTTATCTCAGGTTATTTTTGGCAAACAGCAACAAATAAAACTCGCGTTAACCTGCTTATTTAGCCAAGGTCATTTATTAATTGAAGATTTGCCAGGTATGGGTAAAACCACTTTATCGCATGCACTTGCTGCGGTATTAGGTTTATCATATCAACGAGTACAATTTACCAGTGATTTATTACCCTCAGACATACTGGGCTCAAGTATTTTTAATGCCAATGAGCATAAATTTACTTTTCATAAAGGGCCTATCTTCAGTCAAGTTGTTTTAGCGGACGAAATAAATCGCGCAGGTCCAAAAACACAAAGCGCTTTATTAGAGGCAATGGAAGAAAACCAAGTTACTATGGATGGTGATAAGCATGCCCTACCAACACCATTTTTTGTTATAGCAACTCAAAACCCTTTATATCAATCAGGTACTTATCCTTTACCTGAATCTCAATTAGACCGTTTTTTTATGCGTATTAGTTTGGGTTTTCCACCTAAAGAAGCTGAACGTAAACTCATTTTAGGCCAACATAATCGTGATTATGCACACTTACCTGTACGTATCGATACACAACAATTAATTGAAATACAAAATAAAGTAAGTGCTGTTATGTTAAGTGAACCAGTTGTTGATTATATTTTGGCGCTTGTATCTGCTACCCGAAATAACAGCCAATTTGCTAATGCGTTATCTCCACGGGCCAGTATTGCAGTTGGCAAAGCCGCGAAAGCATGGGCGTTTATTGATGGTCGTGACTTTGTTACCCCTGATGATGTCCAAACTATTTTTGCTAGTGTTAGCGAACATCGTTTAGGTCTGCAGCATGATGTTAGCTCACAACAGATCAAACAATTAATAAATACTGTTGATGTGCCACTTTAAGGTATGAACAATAAAACAGGAAAGCGCCCTACTTTTTGGTTTCAGTTTAAAGCTAAGGTATTCAAGCTATTAGTAAGAAATAAACATAATACCGAACATCTTACCTTAACGCATAACACAATATATGTTTTGCCATCAAAATTGGGCGTGAGCTTTTTAGTGGTTACTATGCTTAATTTTATATTAGGCATTAATTATCAGAATAATCTGATTTTAGCGATGGCTTATTTAATGCTTGTCGTAATGATATTTTCGCTACTTATGGGTTATAGCAATCTTAAAGGATTAAAAATTGATTATAAAAATCATATAGCTAGCTATGCTCCCTGCTCTGCATTATTAGAGCTGCAACTAAAAACCGAAAAAAAATGTCAATCATTGCAGTTTATTTATGAAAATAAAACCCTCACAACCGTTGATGAAATAACCAGTCAAAAGCAAATAGTTAATTTAGATTTAGGATTAAAAGAACGTGGTGAATACCCCTTGCGCCGATTAAAAATAATCAGCAAGTACCCGTTTGGATTAGTATCAGTATGGAGCTACATGCAATTAGCACATACGGTATTTGTCTACCCGCAACAACTCAAACCATTGCATGAAGCTAGTTTGCAAAATAACCACAACACTGATGATGGCCTGCATAAAAACAGCCATGGTAGTGATGAATTTGATGGTTTAAATATTCATCAAACTGGTATGAATATGAAACGAATATCATGGAAACATTACGCAAAAACTCAGCAATTAATGGTAAAAGAGTTTGTAAATTATTCAGCCCAAAGTGTTGTTTTTGATTTTAATCAGTTACAAGGAAATACCGAATCCCGCCTACAACAATTAAGCTATTTAGTCACTCAGGCTTACTCACAAGGCGTTAGTTATGGCCTGCAATTAGAAGCAGGACTATACGCGATCAGTGATACCAAAGAACATTGTAAACAGTGTTTAGAAGCACTAAGCCGTTTTGCAAAGGATGAAAATGAAAGTCACTGATAATTTAACCGCGATCAATTTGTCGTTATCTATTGTTTATATTTTAGTGCTGAGTTTTATTTTTACTGAGTTACCTCCTCTATTTAATACATTATTAGCTAGTTTGTGTATTTGGAATCTAGCCGTTACCTTATTGAAAAGAAATAAACCCAATGCCATATTAGCAAATACTTTGGCCGGTTTGAGTCTATTGATCTTGTTTTATGACGTAGGTTTTAGCGATACGGTGACTTTATTTGTTGCGATGCTGATCCTCTCTAGCTTATTTAAATTACTGCAAGCCAATACAAAAAAGCATTATCAAACTATCATTTTGTTAAGTTTTTTTAGTCTCTCAACAGTATATCTATTTTCTCAGAGCTTATTTGCTACGCTAGTAATTAGCATGCTATATATTTTAAATTTTGCGCTTTTAGCGCTGATTGAATCTAAACATAGTTTAAAAATTGCAGCTAAAGACAGCTGCAAACTTTTGTTGCTAGCACTACCTTTAGCGATATTTTTATTATTATTGTTACCGAAACTTCCCGCATTTTGGCAATTACCGGGGCCAAAACTCGCTAAAACCGGTTTGTCAGAAAGTGTTGATCCATTTGATATAGCCAAACTGTCTAATTCAGATGAGTTAGTATTTCGAGCTAAATTTGATCAGCAAAAGCCATCTTCCCCCTATTACTGGCGAGCGATTATACATGATGAGTTTGATGGGAAACGCTGGTTAATATCGGACATTTTAAAAAGCCAACAAGTAATTGACCAAACCACATCAGCTGAACGTGGTGAACCATTATATAGTTATCAAATTTTTGCAGAGCCTGGCGCTAAGCCTTGGCTTTATGGTTTACAGTTTGCCGACTCGGCCCATCAAGATGTAAAAACAACCAGCAATGGATTACTACTGCGGAAACGTTTTTTAGCTAATAGTATTAGCTATACAGCCCAGAGTTATGCTTTTAGCTTGGCTGAACTCTCTCGCTCTGCACACTATCAAAACGTGCAGCTTAGTTTAGCTAAAGAGACTAATTTACAGTCGCAGTCTTTAGCTAAACGTCTGTATGAACAACATAATAACGATGATCAGGCTTTTTATTCAGCACTGTATGACTACTTTGCCAATAATAACTTTAGCTATACCTTAACGCCCGATCCAATTACCGGTAACAACACCCTTGACCAGTTTTTATTTGCTAATAAACGTGGTTTTTGTGGCCATTATGCCAGCACAGCTGCATTTATGTTTAGAAGTGTTGGTATTCCTGCCCGCGTTGTTTCGGGGTACTTAGGTGGTGAGTATAATCAACAAAATAGTTATATGAGCGTCTATCAATATGATGCCCATGCATGGGTTGAAGTATTTATAAAAAATAAAGGTTGGCAAATTTTTGATGCAACTGCGGTTGTTTCACCTGAACGATTAAACGGATCTTTATCACAGCACTTGCAGCTTAATAGCGAATTTACTAGCAACTTGAGTTTTGGCTTATTACGATTGAGTAATATTGCTGGTATTAACTGGTTAAGGCTTAAGCTTGAAAATCTTGATTACCAATGGACAAATTGGGTGTTAGGTTTTGACCAGCAAAAGCAATCTTCCCTGCTAAAAGAATTATTCGGTAATAAACAGCTTTGGCAAATTTCACTGATGGTGATAGCAACCGTATGTTTAGCCTTTATTTGTTACTTTGTGTATTTGTCTTGGCCTAAAAAGCCAGAATCGCCAGCGCATTCACTCGCAAAAGACTACCTTACTGTTGTGCGTTGGTGTAATAAGCAAGGTATTTCTGCACCGTCAAATCAAACGCCGCTGCAATTTTTAGCATATGCAGCTCAACAGCTGCCTAACAAGCGGACATATATCATGCAATTTGCGCAATTATACTCCGATGTGCGTTATCGCCAGCTAATATTTAGCGCTTATCGTAAAAAACACAGTAAAAATCTGGTAAAATTAATTAAAACAACAACTAAGAGAACTCTATGAATGCAGTCGTGATTGGCGTTATTTTAATGCTTGGCCTTACTTTAGCCCGCGTTAATGTAATTGTTGCTATGACTTTAAGTGCTTTAGTCGCCGGTTTAACCGCCGGACTTAGCTTAAACGATACCCTAAACGCATTTAACGCAGGCCTCTCTGGCGGAGCTGAGATCGCTCTAAGCTATGCAATGCTAGGCGCATTCGCTGTTGCGATTTCAAAATCAGGCTTAACGCGCATTTTAGCTGCAAAACTACTCGCTAAAGTAAATAACAATAGTAGTAATAGCGAAACGAATTTAAGCTATTTTATTTTACTGATAATTTTAGTGTGTGCAATTTCATCGCAGAACCTAGTCCCAGTCCATATAGCTTTTATACCAATTTTGATACCCCCGCTACTGGTTATATTTAATAAACTAAGGTTAGACCGACGTGCTATTGCCTGTATTTTAACGTTTGGTCTAGCAACCTCATATATGGTTTTACCCTATGGCTTTGGTGGAATTTATTTATACTCGATTTTACATAAAAACTTAGTGGAAAATGGCTTAGATATCATTAATACCCAAGTACCTATAGCGATGATCATTCCTGCCTGTGGCATGTTAGTTGGGTTAATTGTAGCTGTGTTTATCAGTTATAGAAAACGTCGGGATTATCAGCATGATGAACATCAAGAGCACGCAACTAATGTGGTTGTAGAACAACCTAAAAAAGTATTGTTAGTCGGTATTACAGCGGTATTAGCCTCTTTAGCAGCACAAAATGTCAGTGGTTCAATGATTTTAGGTGGCTTAGTTGGGGTGATGATTTTTAGTTTGTTTGGCGTAGTTAAGTGGGAGCAAAATAGCGACGTATTTAGTAAAGGCGTAGCAATGATGGCAATGATTGGATTTATCATGATCTCAGCTCAAGGGTTTGCCTCTGTAATGAAAGCGACAGGCGATGTGACTAGCTTAGTACAAAGCGCCGCATTGATTATTGATGGCAACAAACCTTTGGCAGCTGCACTAATTTTATTAGTTGGTTTAATGATCACCATGGGGATTGGCAGCTCATTTTCCACAGTGCCAATAATAGCAACCTTGTTTGTGCCACTGTGCTTAGAGCTTAACTTTTCAATGATGGCAACCGCAGCTTTAGTGGGAACCGCAGGTGCTTTAGGCGATGCTGGCTCCCCTGCTTCCGATTCAACCTTAGGACCAACTTCCGGCTTAAACGCTGACGGTCAGCATGATCATATCTGGGATTCAGTTGTGCCTACTTTTATCCACTTTAATATTCCATTACTAATATTTGGCTGGATAGCCGCTATGGTGCTTTAATACCTTGAATATGAGTAACCAAGTAGAGAATAGATTAAGTCCCCTACTTGGTTACTTAATTATTTTTTTAACGAAGATGCTAAAGATATAAAATAGTGTAATGTAGTATGATGTGTTCTTTTTATAAAGCAAAGAAAGCACCATAAAAGTGCTTTCTTAACTTAACAACTCGGTTTAAAAACCATAAATCATCTTATCGCATACAACCGGCGTAGGTCTGTGATTGTCATCGACCGCAACGAATGTAAAACTGCCAGTAATTGCCGAGTGTTTATCATCCCTGTGCATTGTTTCTAAGAATATTTCAACGTCGACTCTTAAACTTGTATTGCCTACATGCACAACTTTTGAGATCAATTCAGCGAAGGTTCCAGCTGGAATAGCTTCTTTAAAATCAACTCTATCTGATGAAATGGTTACCAATGGTTTACGGCAAAAGCGCGTTGCAGCAATAAATGCAACTTCGTCCATCCATGCCAATGCATCACCACCAAACAAGGTATTGTGGTGATTAGTGCGCCCAGGAAATACTGTTTTTGTGACCGAAGTCGTTGAGTCTTTAATGCGCTGAGCAATTATTTCTTCACGGTTTACTTGAGTTGTCATGTTCTCTACTTTTGGTTTGCTAATTTATCTAACATCATAAGTGCAGGATCAAGGCGTTCGCCTTTCCAATTAAAACGCCAATCCAGATGAGGACCAGTTACACGACCAGTCGCACCAATTTCAGCTATTTTATCACCACGTTTAATGGTATCCCCTACTTTTACATCAAGCTTACTTAAGTGTATGTAGGTAGACGTGACACTGTGGCCATGATCTAAAATTAAAGTGCCGCCAGAGTAATAAAGGTCGTTATCAGCAAAAACAACGGTACCACTGACAGGCGCATAAACAGGGCTGCCTGTTTTGTTGGCTATATCTAAACCAAAATGTGGCCGACGAGGCTCACCATTAAAATAGCGTTGGCTACCATACACACCCGAAATACGCCCTTGTGCAGGTTTGTAAACTGGATCTAAAAAATACCTAAGCTCAGAGTCAACTTTTCGGGCATTTCTTACTGCCACAGCTTCGCGGCTGATACGTTCACTTACCGCTTTTGGCGGTGACACATATTTACTTGCCACTCCAGTAATTTTATCAATTTTATAATCACGTTTAGTGATCTCAATCGCTTGCTGATGTTTGACACCGTCTGCATCAACCCAGGCTAATTGATGGGTTAATTCAGCATCACGGCCAAAGCCAAATACAAAATCACCTTGTGCGGTGGTTTTTAATGCTTGGCCATTAAAAATAACTGACTTAACCCCATCAATTTGACCCGTCACTAACCCGCCTTGGGTTAAGTGACCTTTTAGCTCCACTGCATCAGCAAAAAAGCTCACAGTAGCAAATAACGAAACGGCTAATAATTTACGCATAACAAATGGACCCTTTGGCCACACCTTCGTATGCTGTGACTTTTACGTCATTGTCAGGATGCTGCGCTTTAACTTGCTCAGCAAGGTAACCTGCAATACATTCAACCGTAGTATCAATGGGTAAAATATCACACCGTTCTTTACTTATTGCCATTTCAAAATAGCCTTGTGCGGCGGTATAGGCAAAACAGAGGTCATTTTCTTTGGCGCTGATGTGCTGTAGCTGCGGCGCTTGAATTTGATCTTCTGCTGTCGCTAAATAAATATCTTGCCATTTATCAGCCCATTGCTTTTGTAAGCGTGGCATTGCCATTCCATCAAGGGCAATACCAATTTGCGAACGGTGACCATGAATAATACGCTGGCAATTACCGTCGTGCTTTTTAAGGCCATGACTATAGTGATAATAAAAGCTCTTACTATGCTCTGGCTTTAACTCAATTTCGATTTTATCGATATTGCTTGGTAACTGCGGCATGATTGTAGCAATTAAAAATTCAATAACTGACTGCTCATTAATAACATCAGCATCAATTAAACAAAACGCTTGGTTTGGCGCGCTCATTGCTAAGTGGTGATCATCACCAAAAGTACAATCAAGTGTTGTGTAGTCACCATGGTTTTCAACTTGGCCGTTAATTTGGTTGCCAATGGCCAGCTTGTGATCAATACATTGGTCGATAATGCCTTTGATTTGCTTTTTAACTAAGCCAAAATCAAGCACCATAGACTCTTCATTTAACTTGCCATGCAAGGTTAAATCAACAATCCAGCTCTCGCCAACTGCGCCTCGTTTATTACACAAGTAAGAAAAATCAATTACGGTAAGTGCGTTAACAAAAAGGATCATAAACTTCCTTTATACTGGTTAAAAAATCACGGTAATTATAATGATTTTTGCTAGTAATTGCGCGATTTAATCGTGTAATTAGCATGTTCTTCACCTAAGCGGTGGTATTTCGTGCAAATAAATTATTTTTTTAACTGCTCCGAGTTGTTTAGCGTACAAGTGTACGCTAAAGTACGTGGCAATTTCTAAGCGATGAAAAGTGTTATGGAACCTAAAAATAGTTATACAAAAGAAGATTTGATCCTATGTGGTCAAGGTGAAATGTTTGGAGAAGGCAATTGTCGTCTACCAAGTGACAACATGTTAATGATGGATCGTATCATCTCAATCACTGATGACGGTGGAGAGCATGGTAAAGGTGAAATCGTTGCTGAGCTTGATATTAACCCTGATCTTTGGTTTTTTGCTTGTCACTTTAAAGGTGATCCAGTCATGCCAGGTTGTCTTGGTTTAGATGCAATGTGGCAACTGGTTGGCTTTTTCCTTGGTTGGTCTGGTGGTCCTGGTCTTGGCCGTGCGCTAGGTGTAGGTGAAGTTAAATTTACTGGGCAAATTTTACCAACAGCAAAAAAAGTTACCTACCGTTTGACCATGAAGCGCGTTATTAAACGTAAATTATTCATGGGGATGGCTGATGGTACTGTTGAAGTAGATGGCCGCGTTATCTACGAAGCAAAAGATTTAAAAGTTGGTTTATTCCAAGATACTAGCGCGTTTTAATTTTTTATTAAAACCCAGCTACAAAAACGCCGCTGTTTCATAAACAGCGGCGTTTTTGCTTTAATTCAATACTTAAAAATTAGGTTTTATACATATTGCGATTTTCTATCGCTTCGCGCCAACCGCCTAACCACTCTGATTTTGGGTCTACTTGTTGATAAGGGCATAGGTCTTTTGAACGGCCCGCGAGGCCTGCTTTAAAGCCTTGAGAATGAGCTCTTTCTAACCGATCTCTTTTCTGTCTCTTCATAGGTAAATCCTCACCTTTTATATTTATATATTTGTAGTGTTCGTGACATCTACATTTAATGAATAGTTAATAAAACTGTTAAATTCAAATCACAAAAGCAATTAAATAAATTGACTTTAACTAAGCTGCTGATGCAAAAATGAATTAACATATAAAAAAGTAAAGTGGTCGTACCATCTTCTGTGCGACCCATATATGTACAAAAAATTACGACTATCTAATCACTAACACGCAGTTTCCTGCTCTAATTGTGACTGCGGTTTATGGATGAAGTTCCTATAAAAAATGTAATTATGACAAATTTATTTCAACTCATTAATAGTAAAGAAGTTTAATTTTTGAACTTATTTCAGACCACTTTACTGCGGCTTATTCGCACTTAATTAGCCCACATTTCACGTACACTTTTTTAAATTGTTTAATAATTAATCCTTGCATATATAAATACGATCGGTCTAATATGTGTTTATGCTAAAAAACAGTCAAAATCCACCACGACGTGGTCGCCCACCAAAAGTTGCCCGCAGTAATGCCGACACCAAAGCATTACTTATTGCTACGGGGGTAGAAACACTTACCGAGTTTGGCTTCAGTGCCACAGGACTTGATACTATTTTAAAAAAAGTAGGTGTTCCAAAAGGTTCTTTTTACCACTACTTTAATAATAAAGATGCCTACGGCTTAGCTGTTATAGACGCTTATAACGATTACTTTGTTGCTAAACTTATTCGCTATCTAGGGGCAAGCGATATCCCTCCTTTAGAGCGACTAATCAATTTCACCCAAAGTGCAGCAAGGGGTATGCAAAAGTACGATTTTAGTCGCGGTTGTCTAGTCGGTAATTTAAATCAGGAACTAAACCACCTCAGCGCTGACTTTAAAAATAAACTATTGACCAGTTACGAGATTTGGCAACAACATGTGCAAGTTTGCCTGGCACAAGCTCAGCAGGAGCGTGTTATTGCAGCCAACGTGAATACCACACAAATGAGTGAATTTTTTTGGATTGGCTGGGAAGGTGCTGTAATGCGTGCCAAGCTAACTAAAAATACTCAGCCACTTATTTTATATACTGAAATGTTTTTACGTGCATTGCTTAGGTAACGGCTTAAGTAATTGCTCTTTTTGCATAACAATTAAAAGACGATCGGTCTAAATGGAGTCCAGATGAACAATCAATTTAAAGCCATTGTTATAAATAATACTGACGATAAGTATACCGCGTCAGTACAAACACTAAATAATAGCGAATTACCCAATCTCCCTGTCAAACTAGATGTGCTTTACAGCACCCTAAATTATAAAGATGGTCTAGCTATTACAGGAAAAGGCCCCGTGGTGCGCTCATTTCCTATGGTGCCGGGTATTGATTTAGTGGGTAAAGTAATAGCCAGTGATTCTAGCGAGTTCGCTATTGATCAGTTGGTATTACTAAATGGCTTTGGTGTTGGCGAAAAATACTGGGGGGGGCTGGCTCAACAAGCCGCTGTTAATGGCGATTGGTTGATCCCACTCCCAACGTCGTTAACACCTAATCAGGCCATGCAAATTGGTACTGCCGGTTACACCGCGATGCTCAGTATTATTGCGCTTGAAAAGCAAGGCATCACTCCCGACTCTGGTGATATTTTAGTAACGGGTGCAAACGGTGGTGTAGGTAGTTTTGCCGTCTATTTACTTAATCTACTAGGTTTTACCGTAGTTGCAGCAACAGGTCGTGTAAATCAAAGCGAACATTTAAAACAACTTGGCGCCTCTGAAGTGATCGACCGAAATGAGCTATCAAATCCAGGTAAGCCATTAGCAAAAGAACGTTTTGCTGCAGCCATTGATTCAGTTGGCAGTCATACCCTTGCTAATATTTGTGCTTCTTTAAAGTATGGCGGTGTTGTTACTGCTTGCGGTTTAGCACAAGGCATGGATTTTCCTGCATCCGTTGCGCCGTTTATTTTGCGTGGTATTTCATTAATCGGCATAGACAGTGTAATGCGTCCTAAGGTCGACCGCATCCAAGCATGGCAACGTCTAGGTGAGCTTGTTGAGCAGAGCTACTTAGATAAAATATCGACTGAAATTAATTTAGAGCAGGTTATTAACGCGGCTGATGAGCTGATGGCCGGAAATATCCGAGGCCGTGTAGTAGTAAATTGCCAACAGTAAAAAAAAGTTATACCAATCGTGTTAAGTTACTAAGTATTTATAGCGACATAGAAATGCAGTAATAACAAGACAGGAATTTTGACATGCCGTTGTTCTACTTGAAAAATTACTGACGTAGTTTTTAGCCCTCCAGAATGGTTAAATATTTAACTCAATTGGTATTATTAAAGCTTCTTGTAAAAGAAGCTTTAATTTCTTCGTCATTACACGCCTAAAGCAGCAAGCTTTTCGTTTAATTCGTCTTTTGAAATTAAACTCATTTCATACTGTTTTTTAACTTTACGAATAGTGTCAAAATTATCAAGCTTTAATCGTGCTTTAGCTAATTTCTGTTCTTTTTCTGCTACAGAGATCACATCAAGTTTAACGGCTTTTTCAAGCTTCTCTTTTTCTTGATCGTATTCTTTTTGAAAAATTGCTTTTTCTTGAATGATGATTTGATCTTTTAGCTTTTTCTCAATTTCAATAGCTTCATCTTCAAGCTCAATTTTTTTCTCAAGTAACGGTTCAACACGGTTTAATGCTTCTTGCAAAGCACTTTCGATATTTTGTCCTTGGTTTTCTAGTAAATTTTCGACGTATTTTTTACCAATATCTTGATAACCAATATTTAGCTGCCCTTCTATTGAAGTGATCTCAGAGCGGATCGCCGATAACTTTGAGTTCTCTTTCATTGAGGTGCTCATATCAGAGCTTAGTTTAGACGTTGATTCGCTGATATTTGAACCAATAGTGGTAGCTTGTGTTTTAATTTTATTAAAAAGACCCATGTATATTATTCCTTAAATCTATCATCCAATGTTGTGGCGTCATGCCGATGCTTATTAAAGCGCGCTAATATTACCGATAAAGTAAACAAATGTAAATTACACAAGCAAACTGACTTGATATTCTTGTATCAAATTATCGTGATAAAAATTATAATTCTGGGATTAGATTTTAGAAAAGAGTGTAAAACATGAGTAATGAAGATTTATTCGGCAATAACCCGCTACAAGGCGTTAAACTTGAGCAAGTTGTATCAGAGTTAGTTGATCAATATGGGTGGGAGCTTTTACATGCTTATCTACTGCTAAATTGTTTTAAAAACAACCCTGACATCAAATCTGCAGTTAAATTTTTGCGTAAAACCCAGTGGGCACAAGATAAAGTTGAAAACTTTTATCTTTATAGATTAAAAAATCTACCTAAACCCGATGATGTTCAATATGAACTACCACCACGTGACCGCGTTATTCCTGAAGATCATAAACCGGGTGAACCATGTGAGTTAAGTTTTAGCGACGCAAAACGTATTCAAGCGAAAAAAGAAGCCAAAGATCGTGCACGGACGCGTAAACAACGCTCAAATGCCAGTAATCCTTGGGGTAACTAGGTGCTAGGTGCTAGGTGCTAGGTGCTAACAAATGTTTTAATAATTAAGCTGGCAGTGCCAGCTTTGTTGCGTTTATACGGATACTTTTCATAAATGTTCTAATGTACTTTCATTTAAAAAACGACTTAGCTTTTTCAGATTTAAGCCCTCATTTATTTCTCATTCTTTCCTCTTTGTGCAATAAAATTTTAGTGAATTATTCACAAAGAAATTAAGGTTCGCTGCGCTTAAAGAGCTAGCCTACGTAAATAGAGCCGATTTGATTAATTATTGGCTCTAATCGTATCACTGCAGCACCCTTTCATTTAATACATAATCATTTTGACAGCGGTTACTAGCAACAATGCGGCGAAGATTTTTTTGATCAAAGAAACCGGTAAGTGATGGGTGGCTTTGGCGCCTAACGGGGCGGTAAACCAGGATGTGCAAATAATACCGAATAACGCTGGTAAATACACAAATCCAGTAAATCCATCGGCAAGCTGGTACACAGTGCTACCTGAGCTGATGTAACCAATTGAACCAAATAATGCGATAACAATGCCGCATGCGGATGCACACCCTATGGCTTTTTTCATATCGACTGAGAAGAACGTTAACAATGGTACCAAAAGCGCGCCTCCGCCAATACCGATCATCGCAGACAAGCCGCCGGTGATAGTGGTCATAATGGTTAACACACCTTTATTGGGCATGTCACGCTCAACCGATGGCTCACGCTTATTACTTACAAACATCTTTATCGCAATAAGTACCACTGTGACAGCAAACACTAAGCGAACAACCTGCTCAGGTAATAGTGCCGCTATAAAGCCACTGATAAGCGCCCCCAGTGCAACGCCCGTCATTACCCAAGGAGCAAGAGTCCATGGAACATTGCCATTTTTATGATGTGCGATTGCGGAAGACGTTGATGTAAATAATATTGATGCTAATGACGTTGCAATTGCGGCAATAACGACTTGCTCAGCTGGTAGAATTTCAAAATGCAGTAAAATAATACTCAACACAGGAACAATAACCAGTCCGCCCCCAATACCTAGCAGCCCTGCTAAAAAACCTACGCCACTGCCAAGTAAGGCGCAGTATAAAATCAACATTATCAATTCACTCATTGCGTTTATCTCTTATTATAATTTGGGAGCACTCATGCTAAATGAATGCGATTCTATTTCCTATTGAGCAGCTATCACTCACCATATTGGCCGCGAGTATATCAATATAACTGATGCCTATTGATATATTTGGCTACATTAAGCCCTGAATAATCCTCATGTTTTAGATGAAATAAATACAAGTCACCCGCCTAGAAGTCTAAATGTTTGGATAGCCAAGTTGGAACTCTGTTTTTTCAAGTGCCACTTCAGATAATTTATCGCTAATGGCGTGCAATATTATTAGTTGATGAATACAGCTCATGTTTTAGGTGAAATTAAACCGTTTTTATTCATGTACCGATACACGTATAAATAGCTCAACTCTTAGAGGCAACACAGTTTTACAGCGGTTTTAATCAAGCCATCAGGCACAACACAAAAACTGTGAACATCACTTACCGAGAGATCAGTAACGTTAATTCGCTCAAGAGCACAGCATAAACGCAGGTTTTAAATCAGATAATTGGATACAGATCACAATGACTAAAGATTTCACATTTACTATTAAGAGTATTTGTCTCGATGAAAATTATCATCCAGCAGCTAATACACGTATCACTACCAATTTTGCAAACTTGGCCAGAGGCAGTTATCGCCAAGCAAACTTACGCAACGCCTTAAAAATGATCGATAACCGTTTTAATGCCTTGGCGCAGTGGGATAACCCAAAAGCGGATCGTTATTCTGTAGAGCTTGAAATCATCTCTGTTGATATGGATATTGCTGGCAGTGGTAATAGCTTTCCATCGATTGAAATATTGAAAACAAATATTGTTGATCATCACACTAACAAACGCATTGAAGGCATTGTAGGAAATAATTTTTCCTCCTATGTGCGCGACTATGATTTTAGCGTATTACTGCAAAAACATAATAAAGATCAGCCTAAATTTAGTATTCCTGATAACTTTGGCGAGCTGCATGGCAAACTATTTAAATATTTTATTAGTTCTGACAGCTACAAAAAGCACTTTAAAAAGCCGCCAGTAATATGCCTAAGTGTTTCGGATAACAAGACCTATCATCGTACTGAAAATCAACACCCTGCGTTAGGTGTTGAATATCAGCCAAATGAACCGTCTTTGACTGAGCAATATTTCAAAAAAATGGGCTTGCAGGTGCGTTATTTTATGCCGCCAAATAGTGTAGCGCCCTTAGCCTTTTATTTTGTTGGTGATTTGCTAAATGATTACACTCATCTTGAGCTTATTAGCACTATTAGCACAATGGAGACATTTCAAAAAATCTACCGACCAGAGATCTATAATGCCAATGCGACTGCGGGGAAATCATATCAACCAAATTTGAAGAACCTAGATCATTCACTCACGCAAATTGTTTATGACCGTGAAGAGCGCAGTAAATTGGCGAATGAACAGGGGAAATTTGCTGAGCAGCACTTCATCAAGCCATATCAAACAGTGCTTGAGCAATGGTCTGCTAATTACGCGTAATAGCGAGTTCAATCGTTAGATTCAATCGCAACTTAAAAAGTTAACCCAAATAAATGGCATTATTTATTATGAAAACATCTATTAGCAAAACAATATTACCGACTTCAACTGCAGGCAGTTTACCTAAACCTTCATGGCTTGCAGAGCCAGAGACTCTTTGGTCACCTTGGAAACTTCAAGGTGATGAATTAATTGACGGCAAACACGATGCATTACGGATCTCTCTGCAAGAGCAACAACGCGCAGGTATTGATATTGTCAGTGATGGCGAGCAAACACGCCAACACTTTGTTACCACATTTATTGAGCACCTTAACGGTGTAGATTTTGAAAACCGTAAAACGGTGAGAATTCGTGATCGCTATGATGCCAGTGTACCGACAGTCATTGGCCCTGTTAGTCGTATAAAACCGGTTTTTGTTGATGATGCTAAGTTTTTACGCAGCCAAACCAAACAACCGATCAAATGGGCGCTACCAGGTCCTATGACCATGATAGATACACTTTATGATGACCATTATAAAAGCCGCGAACAGCTCGCTTGGGAATTTGCCAAAATTCTTAATCAAGAGGCCAAAGAACTAGAAGCTGCGGGGGTTGATATCATTCAATTTGATGAGCCTGCATTTAACGTGTTTTTTGATGAGGTAAATGATTGGGGAATTGCGTGTTTAGAAAGAGCCATTGAAGGCCTTAAATGCGAAACGGCCGTACATATTTGTTATGGTTATGGCATCAAAGCCAATACAGATTGGAAAAAAACGTTAGGCTCAGAATGGCGACAATACGAAGAAGCATTTCCAAAACTGCAGCAATCTAATATTGATATTATCTCATTAGAATGTCACAACTCTCATGTACCAATGGAACTACTTGAACTTATTCGCGGTAAAAAAGTAATGGTAGGCGCCATTGACGTTGCCACCAATACCATAGAAACACCAGAGGAAGTGGCAAATACGCTACGTAAAGCACTGCAGTTTGTCGATGCTGACAAGCTCTACCCGTGTACTAACTGTGGTATGGCCCCGCTACCTCGCGCAGTTGCAAGAGGTAAGCTCAATGCGTTAACCGCAGGCGCAGAGATTATTAGAAAAGAGCTGGCTCAAAGTAATTAAAATCTAATTTATTTCATGAGGTGGAGTAACCACCTCGTCCTAATTTATTTTCAACAATTAGACTTACTACAAATACAATAAGCCTATATACACATAAAGTATTTAATACCCGCGCTTTTGCCAAAACTCAATTTCTGACATTGACTCTTGTTCAAACACTGAAAATGTTTTATCTGCAATCAGTTTGCCGTTTAGCTCTATGGTCATACGCCAGTCACCTATTTTATTGCTGATGGGTTGCCACAAGGTATCACCTAGGTAAAAGTGCCAGTCATTGTCTTTAACGTATTCAAAGCCGTCAAATGGTGGCATTACCTCACCATCAGCATCCGGTATATCAGGATGGTATATACAATAATGAAGTTTTTCGCCTTTGGCTTTTTTAATATTAATGATAAAACCAAACTCCACATCGAGTTGTGCCGGTACTTTTGTGGTAAATGCTTGAATTTGCGGTAAGGCTTTTGATGATGAGTCCCACTTTGTATAAATACCAAAGCTTTGCATAGTGATTGCGGGCTTAGTTTTTGCCATTATTTATCCTTTTTTTGATGCATTAGTTTAACGTATTTACACGGCAAAATTAAGCGCCAAAACGTTTAGGATCTTTAGGATAGAAAAAATCAGGCTGGCGATCACACAAGGCAAACTCACGGGTATTTTTGTAAGGTAGTTTCATAAACCCGGCAACCCCCACATCAGTAATGCTCACCGCATATTGCATCAACTTATTAAGCAAGCGCTTAAACTGTGCTTCTTTAGTGCCATCTAACAAACGATAATAATGATGTATTTTCATTCTATCTGGTAAAGCTTCAAAAATAATGCAGCCGGTATGATGTATTTGGTTTAACTCAAATACGCATTTGATCACTTTTTTAGGTAGCTGCAGTTGCTCGTCCGGATCTTTACCGTCTTCAAAATAAGAATGTGGTCGGGTGACTTCTGAGCTTTTTAAATTCATTACCTCATAGTCAAGCTCTGGAAGTTGTTCAAACTTAAATGCCCCTGTGCCATCACGCTCCAGTTGAATGGTCTTTCTTGCATCAAATAAACAACACTTAAATAAGCCTTTTTGATGAATGCCTTGTGCCAACATCACGGTATTATTAACCGCTTGGGTAAAAGCATGGCCTAAACTTTCATCATGCATGATCAGTGATGATTCAACGAACAGTGATTCTTCTTTCCAATGAAAGCTTAAGCCCCCTACTACTGGGTATTTTGCTAATCGGCTGATAGAGGCTAAAAATGCTTTTTCAGTATCACCGGTATCAAACAGGAATTCTTTATAATACCGGTCCAATTGAGCGTCATTTACATCAAGCAGTTGTTGATTGTGGTCGGCTTGGCGTAAAAATTGTTTACGTGAGCTATAAACCACAGTATCAGGTCGTTCGTCATCGTTACCAAACCAAAATGGAATATTGGCTCGCACATTTTCAGCTAAATTGAGCTCTGGTAAATATGCTTTAGCCATAGCAGGCATATTACGCATAAAGTAATCACCCGCCCCGTCTCTTGTAATTTTATTTTTAGAGAGCATACCGTCAATCACTTTTGCAAGCTCCATAGGGAGCCCTAATGAACTGGCTGGGATCACTTGCGCGCCAAATCGGCATGACTGTGCAGAAGCCAGTGCGTATAAGGTGGACGCCACGCCTTGCTCATCAAAACGCGGCGATGATTTAGCACCTGACATTTGCTCATCACCAATAAAATACACATCCCCCATCCGCGCATTGGTGGTACTTAAATCGCCAGACATTAAATCCATAAAGTTACTGGTAATTGGCTCGCCATTACTGTCTATTTGGGCATACACAGAGCTGCCCCAGTCCACCAGCGATAAGCCTTGGGTATGTTCATCCCACACTAGATTAGAAGGCTTGATATCGCCATGCACAATCGGTTGTGGCGTTATGCCATTTTGCTGAGTGCGAAGGTCTATTAATACATTACGCAGTTTTAGCGCTAAACTGGTGATTGCTGCGGCGCTAAAGCGGCCTTTTTTAAGTGATACTTTTTCTAAGTCTTCGCCCAGCGCGCGGGCCATCATTAAAATGCCCTGCTTTTTTATCCGTTCAAAAGCATAAAACTTAGGCACTAATGGGTTATCAACTTGCGAGAGCATATACGCTTCGTCCTCAAGTCGATCACGTACACTTTGCGCCAAGGTGATACGTGAAAATTTAAACACCCAAGGAAGTTTACGCTCATCTAAACCCGCAAATACAAATCCAAAAGCACCCGAGCCAATCATTTCAACCTGGCTGTAGCCTAAATTAGTGAGTTGCTTAATACAGATATTCAACCATTGGCGGTGTTTTTTTGCGTCATGGTGCGAAAGCAAATAGACCGACTGCTCTTCATTGATATAAAAATTGCGGATTGCTTTGGTTTTCACTGCGAGGTCTCAACGTATTCTAAAAAATGTAAGGGATAAGGGTGAAGCTAGCTTATTGATTATTAATTTTTTAGTTCTAAATTTCTAGTCATTTAGCCTCAGCTTAGCGTGTCCTGACATTTTGCGCAAAAAAAGTGTAAAAAGGCAATCTGTGTTAAAAAATAATGCACCCAACTCACTAAACGACAGGTGATACTCTTTATTCATGGTAATTGCTTAGTTAGATATTACAGACTTTCTGATTGGTAAAATAAAAGAAAAAAAGCCGCGTGATCAGCGAACTGATCACAACAGCTTTTAACAACCAGAATCGTTATAAATTAGAGTGCTTGTTCAAGCTCTGGTAGCACATCAAATAAATCTGCTACTAAACCATAATCCGCCACTTGGAAGATTGGCGCATCGGGATCTTTATTGATAGCCACAATCACTTTAGAATCTTTCATACCCGCTAAGTGCTGAATTGCGCCACTAATACCTACAGCAATATATAAGTTAGGCGCAACGATCTTACCGGTTTGACCCACTTGCATATCGTTTGGTACAAAGCCTGCGTCAACCGCAGCACGAGACGCACCAATTGCCGCGCCTAGTTTATCGGCAATACCATTAAGTAATGAGAAGTTCTCGCCATTTTGCATACCGCGTCCACCTGATATAACCACTTGCGCAGCAGTTAACTCTGGGCGCTCAGATTCGGTTTGCTCAACACTTACAAATGCGCTTAATTCACTGCTAAACACAGAATCAACAACACGACTCTCAGCGGGAGCTTGCTCACTTTGCAGATCAAAGCTACTTGCACGAACGGTGAGCACTTTTTTGCTATCCAGTGATTTTACAGTTGCGATGGCATTACCGGCATAGATTGGGCGTTTAAATGTATCAGCGTCAACCACATCAATGATTTCTGAAATTTGTGCAACATCAAGTAATGCGGCAACACGTGGCATAAAGTTTTTGCCCGTTGTAGTAGCACTAGCAACAAGATGCGAATAATCTGGCGCAAGCGATAATACTAAATCTGCGATGTTTTCAGCTAACTGATGCGCATACTCGCTATGATCAGCCACCAGCACGGTGTTTACACCTGCAATACTGGCCACTATTTCACTCATTGGTGCTACGTTTTCACCAGCAATTAGTACATCAACAGCAAAACCAAGCTTTAATGCTGCGTTTATGGTTTTAGAAGTTTCAGGCTTTAAACTGCCATTGTCATGATCTGCTATAACTAATGTTTTCATTTAAATCACCTTCGCTTGTGTTTTTAATAAATCAACTAACTGCGCTACATCATCAACAATGATACCGCCACTGCGTTTTGCCGGTTCATGTACCGCAACAAGTTCGATACGCGGGGTTAAGTCTACACCTAAGCTATCAGCTGCAATTACCTCAAGTGGTTTACGTTTGGCTTTCATAATATTTGGCAATGATGCATAACGAGGTTCATTCAAACGTAAGTCTGTTGTGACTACAGCCGGTAACTTTAATGCCACTGTTTGTAAACCGCCATCAACTTCACGCGTCACATTAACAGTGCCATTTGCTATGTCGACCTTTGATGCAAACGTACCTTGCCCGCGCCCGGTAAGAGCCGCCAGCATTTGACCTGTTTGATTGTTATCTGAATCAATCGACTGTTTACCTAAAATCACCAGTTCAGGGGCTTCTTGCTCGACGATTTTAGCAAGCAACTTTGCAACGTGCAGTGATTCTAATTTTTCGTCAGTCTCAATATGAATCGCTTTATCGGCGCCCAGTGCCAGTGCTGTACGTAATTGTTCTTGAGATGCTTTAGCACCAATGGTTACAGCAATTACTTCAGTGGCAGTGCCCGCCTCTTTTAAGCGGATAGCTTCTTCAATGGCAATTTCGCAAAATGGGTTAAGTGCCATTTTCACATTAGTTAGATCAACGTCGCTATTATCTGCTTTAACGCGTGCTTTTACGTTGTAGTCGATAACTCTTTTTATTGGAACGAGAACTTTCATAGGAACTCCATAATTATTTAAACCTACAAGCTAACGTGTACGTCAACCTATTTATTTTATGAAATCAGACTACTTCCTGTTGACGTAAACGTCAACCTAAAATAACCTTAAACTATTCATCGCCTGTAACGTTTCATTTGCAAGTATGAAATTGCCCTCGTAAAGGCACAGGTCCGTCACATAAAAGAGGTTAATATGGTCGAACGCGAAACCATGGAATTTGATGTCGTTATTGTCGGCGCAGGCCCTGCAGGCTTAGCTACCGCCATACGATTAGCGCAACAAGCACGAGAAAAACAACAAGAGTGCATGATCTGCGTGGTTGAAAAAGGCTCCGAAGTGGGCGCCCATATTTTATCGGGCGCAGTATTTGAAACCACCGCTTTGGACGAGTTACTGCCCAATTGGCAAGAACTTGGCGCACCAGTGACCACTAAAGTAACCAGTGATGAAATATATTGGTTTAATAATGACAGCAAAGCCACCGCTATCCCTCACTTTGCCGCACCTAAAACATTTCATAATACTGATAACTATATTGTCTCTATGGGTAATGTATGCCGCTGGCTTGCAGAGCAAGCAGAAAACCTAGGGGTTGAGATTTTCCCAGGTTTTAGCGCACACTCACTGATTATTGAAGATGACACAGTAAAAGGCATTATTACCGGCGATATGGGCCTTGATAGCAATGGCAATGAAAAAGATGGCTTTATGCCTGGCATGGAACTTCGTGCTAAATACACTGTATTTGCTGAAGGTTGTCGTGGTCACTTAGGTAAACAGCTGACCAATCAGTTTGCACTTGATCAAGATGCCTCACCGCAACATTATGGTTTAGGCTTTAAAGAAATTTGGCAAATCGATCCTGCTAATCACAAGCAAGGCACGGTAGTTCATGGCACCGGTTGGCCCTTAAGTGCAGATACTAACGGTGGTGCGTTTATGTACCACAGTGATAATAATCAAGTTGTAGTCGGCTTAATTGTTGATTTAAATTACTCAAACCCGCATTTAAGCCCGTTTGATGAATTTCAGCGCATGAAACACCACCCAATATTTAAAGATGTATTAGCCGGTGGCGAACGTATTGCTTATGGCGCTCGTGCGATTGCAAAAGGTGGCTTGCACTCATTACCAAAAATGCACTTCCCGGGTGGTTTGTTGGTCGGCTGTGACGCGGGCACCTTGAATTTTGCCAAAATCAAAGGCAACCACACAGCGATGAAGTCAGGTATGATTGCCGCTGAGGTGATCTTTAACGCGCTTACAAACGAGCAACAGCATACTGACTTAGTTGACTACAGCGAAGCATTTAAACAAAGTTGGGCTTATAAAGAGCTATACCAATCACGTAACTTTGGCCCTGTGATGCATAAGCTAGGAAAATTTCTTGGTGGTGCGTATAACACCCTTGATCAAAATATTTTTGCAGGGGCATTACCTTTTACTTTTAAAGATAATATCCCAGATCACGCAACGCTAGTTGATAAAAATCAGGCCAGTGTCATTGATTACCCGAAGCCTGATGGTCAACTCAGCTTTGATAAATTATCTTCGGTGTTTTTATCAAATACCAATCATGAAGAATCTCAGCCGTGTCATTTAAAACTAAAAAATAGCGCTATTCCTATCGATGTTAACTTAGTTAAATTTGACGAGCCTGCTCAGCGCTATTGCCCGGCGGGTGTGTATGAGATACAGCAAATTGCCGGCAAAGACGAGTTTGTGATCAATGCACAAAACTGCGTGCACTGTAAAACCTGCGATATTAAAGATCCGAGCCAAAACATCACCTGGGTAACACCTGAGGGAGCCGGTGGTCCCAACTACCCAAATATGTAATCTAAATACAATTAAAGCGCTTGATACAGCGTTAAAATAATATTTTACATATAAATTATAAACCTATCCTAAATTGCAGGGGCTTCGGCCCCTTTTTTGCGCTATGCTAATAAGAATTATATATGAGTGAGATATTTTTATGCCGTCGTCTAATGTTGTATTCCGTTTTTTAGCAGAGCCCACCGATGTGAATTTTGGCGGGAAGGTTCATGGCGGTGTCGTCATGAAGTGGATTGACCAAGCAGGTTATGCCTGCGCTGCTGGTTGGAGTGGTCATTACTGTGTCACTGTATCTGTCGCTGGGGTTAAATTTCGTCGCCCTATTCTAGTTGGTCAAATTGTTGAAGTTGAAGCTAAAATTGCCCACACTGGCAAAACCAGTATGCAAATCTTTATACAAGTTCGCTGTGGCGATCCGAAAACGCGTAATTTAGTTGAGACTAACCACTGTGTAATTAGCTTTGTTGCCATGGACGAAACAGGTTACCCCGTAGCAGTGCCAGAATACATCGCAGTGAGTAATGAAGACAAAAAATTAGAAAACTACGCAATTAAGATGAAAGAGATTGCCATAGAAACTGAAACTTTATTGCATAAATCAGAACCCTGATCACCTAAACTATCTATCTGTAAAAGCTACACTCTAGTCAGAAATCTTTTCTCCAGCCAAACTGAACGAGCGTTTAAATAGCGCTCATTGGTGTACTTTGTATGCTATAAAAGACTATAACTGGCTGTTTTAAAGCCAAATTAATCATGGCACGCACCATGCAATATTAAAAGTAACCGGTAATTTAAAGGTTATATTTTTTATTTTGTAAAGGAGCTATTAAATGATTAAATCAATTTCACTTTCTGCTATCTCATTAGCATTGTTAGGTTTTAATACTGCAGCTAGCGCAGAGACAACAAACATGGATTACCCTCGCGTATATACCGGTATTGGTTACGGCCAATACTCATTCCAATTTGAAGATTCTGAAAACGACATCGATTTTGACGACGACTCACAGATGCTCAAAGGCTATGTTGGTTCACAATTTAATAAGTATTTGAGTTTAGAACTGGCCTATCAAAACTTTGATGAAGTAAGTGATATAGATAGTTACGCTGAGGTAGATGGTATCTCCCTTGCTGCACGATTAGCAGCACCAATAACAGAAAGCTTTTCTGTCTACGCTAAAGGTGGTTGGTTAGAATGGGACGCCGAGGTCACCAGTGATATTCCAGCCCTTGGTGAAATATCAGCCGATCAAAGTGGTGGCGATATATTCTACGGTGCAGGTATTGAATATGCATTTACCAGTAATATGCAAATACGCTTTGAGTACGAGCGTTACGAATTAGAAGACGATATTGATCCAGATATGGACGTGGCATCAGTATCTGTACAATATATGTTTTAAGGAATGCTTAACCTGTTCTGAGGTTATTTAGCAGTAAAAGGCAGCTTCGAGCTGCCTTTTTTGTTGTTAGCGGTTAGAATATCGTATCTTTAACAGTAATTGAGTTTCATGAGCGATTTTCAACTAACGGCTATTGGCCATATTCAATCTCCTTATAAACAAAAGTTCGCCATTCCTCGCCAACCGCGTTTAGTTCCACAAGCAAAAGCTAAGTTGGTATTTGTTGCTGATTTTAACCGTGAAGAATTTGTTCGTGGTTTAGATGAATTTAGCCATATTTGGTTATTGTTTCGCTTTCATGAAACTGCTGATAAAGGCTACTCAGCCATGGTTAGACCACCGCGTTTAGGCGGTAATGAGCGCAAAGGCGTATTTGCCACACGCGCGACCTTTAGACCCAATGCCATAGGCATGAGTGCCGTCAAGCTTGAAGGCATAGAGTATAAAAATGGCCAGCTGTGTTTATTATTGGCAGGCATAGATTTACTTGATGGCACCCCGATTTTAGACATCAAACCATATTTACCTTATTCAGATGCCATGGTTGATGCCACTGCAGGCTTTGCTGACACGCGCCCAGAAACGCAAATGACCGTTGAGTTTAGCCCGCAAGTGCAGGCGTTTATTGAACAGCAAACCAACTTCCCAGAGTTGCATGACTTTATTAGTAATGTACTTAAGCAAGATCCTCGCCCTGCCTATAAAAAGCAAAAAGAGGGTGAACAAAGTTATGGAATGACCTTGTATGATTTTAATATCCGTTGGCAAGTAAACGACGAGCATAACTATGTCACTAGCATAGAAAAAAGTTAGAAAAACACACTTAGCGCTTTAGTGTAAAAGCAACCGCTGCTAAACTGAGTGCCCAATTGAAATAATAATTTTATAACTATCGGAATAAACATGCGTACCAGTCAATATATACTCGCAACACTTAAAGAAACGCCATCAGATGCTGAAATTGTATCGCATCAATTAATGTTAAGAGCGGGCATGATCCGTCGCGTCGCGTCGGGCCTATATACTTGGTTACCCTCTGGATTACGCGTGTTACGAAAAGTCGAAAACATTGTGCGTGAAGAAATGGACAAATCAGGTGCAATCGAAATGTTGATGCCTGTTATTCAACCTGCGGATCTATGGGAAGAGTCTGGCCGTTGGGAGCAGTTTGGCCCAGAACTTATGCGTTTTACTGACCGTCACAATCGTACTTTCGCGTTAGGACCAACCCATGAAGAAGTGATCACCGACTTTGTTCGTAAAGAAGTAAGTTCGTATAAACAATTACCGCTTACTTTGTATCAAGTACAAACAAAAGTGCGCGACGAACGTCGTCCTCGTTTTGGGGTTATGCGCGCGCGTGAATTTACTATGAAAGATGCCTATTCATTTCATTTAAGTGAAGAATGTTTAGATGCAACTTATCAAGTAATGCACAAAGCATACTGTAATATATTCGATCGCTTAGGCCTTGATTACCGTCCTGTTATTGCTGATACCGGCTCTATCGGTGGTAGTGTATCTCATGAATTTCATGTGTTAGCTGAATCAGGTGAAGATGCTATCGCCTTTAGTGATAAAAGTGACTATGCAGCAAACATTGAAAAAGCAGAAGCATTAGCGCCAAGTGATGCGCGCCCTGCTGCCGCAAAAGAATTAAAAGTATTCCCTACGCCTGATGCGAAAACTATCGACGAGCTAAAGAAACACTATGGTGTAAAACCTCATAGCAGTGTTAAAACACTGATTGTTTACGGCGCGCCAAATGAAGATGGTCAACGTGGTTTAGTTGCATTAGTAATACGTGGCGATCATGAGCTTAACGAACTTAAAGCTGAAAAACATCCATTAGTAGATTCTCCACTGGAAATGGCAAACGAGGCTGACATAATTGCAGCCATTGGTGCTAAACCGGGTTCATTAGGCCCTGTTGGCTTAACCATGCCAATTTTAGTAGACCGTACAGCCAACGTAATGGCTGATTTTGTAGCTGGTGCTAACAAAGATGACGAGCATTACAGCGGTATTAACTGGGATCGCGATGTAACTGAGTATGAAGTTGCTGATCTACGTAATATTGTCGAAGGTGATCCTAGTCCATGTGGTAATGGTACTTTACATATTAAACGCGGTATTGAAGTTGGCCATATCTTCCAGCTTGGTACTAAGTACTCAGAAGCGATGAAAGCGGGAGTACTAAACGAAAGCGGTAAAAACCAAATAATGACTATGGGTTGTTATGGTATTGGTGTATCGCGTATTGTCGCAGCGGCTATTGAGCAAAATAATGATCAATACGGCATTATTTGGCCACAGCCAATCGCCCCGTTCGATTTAGCCATTGTGCCAATGAATATGCATAAATCGCATCGTATACCTGATATCGCTAATAACCTTTACGACGGTTTAAAAGCCGCAGGCTTAGACGTGTTATTTGATGACCGTAAAGAGCGCCCAGGTGTGATGTTTAACGACATGGAATTACTCGGTGTACCTTTCACGTTGGTAATTGGTGAGCGTAATCTTGATGAAAACAAGGTTGAGTTGAAAAATCGCCGTACTGGTGAAAAATTAATGATAGATATTGATACCGCTGTTGAAGCAATCAAAGCGGCCATGATCGCTTAATCATCAGCACCCTCTGAAACAAAAAAACCGCGTAATGCGGTTTTTTTGTTTTTGCACGATCATTAATTGTCATAGATGTTTCGTCAAACAGTCTTATAAACGTCATTCAAGTTGCTTAACTTTGTTGTTATTACACCGTGAGTAACCTCCTATGCACGACATCGAAAAAAGTGATAAAAAGTACTACCCAGCCGTTTGGATCTCCGATGTACATTTAGGCTATAAAGATTGTCGAGCAGATTACCTACTCGACTTTTTAAATAGTATTGAGTGCGATACCCTTTATCTAGTGGGTGACATCGTCGATTTATGGTCGATGAAGCGAAATTTTTATTGGCACCCTAGTCACTATCAAGTATTAGCTTGTATTCAAGCCAAAGCAGTTCAAGGTACTCGAGTGATTTATATTCCCGGCAATCACGATGAAACATTCCGACACTACGTCAATAACAGCCTATTTGGTATTGAAGTCCACCAGCAGTTTATTCACACAACCAAAGCCAACAAACGATTTCTTCTGGTTCACGGTGATGATTTTGACTCAGCAACTAGGTATAACAAACTGATCAGTATTGCCGGTGATACAGGTTATGACTTTTTACTGTTTTTAAATCGCTGGACTAATCGTATTCGACGCCTATATGGTGGTAACTATTGGTCACTTGCTGCTTGGATAAAAGCCCGCGTTCATAAAGCGCGTGAAGCAATAGAGGCATTTGAAAATGCTGCTATTCATGAGGCTAAAAAGCAAGGCGTAGACGGTATTATTTGCGGTCATATTCATCACCCACAACTCAAAGTCGTTGATGGCATTGTTTACTGTAATGATGGCGATTGGATAGAAAGTTGTACCGCAGTAGTAGAGCAAGAAAATGGTCGTATCGAATTGCTACACTGGTCTGACACTCAAACAGTGATTAATTCTGCTGATATTACCAAACTTAATCAAAATCTTGGTGGACCAAAGGCTAAACCTGAAAAATCAGTAGCTTAAAATTTAGACTGTGTGGTTTATTTTAACCACATAGCTAATTTATCTTTCAAAACTTTTGGCTTTATGGGTTTGGTAATATAATCATTCATACCAGCTGTAATACAACGCTCTCTGTCACCTGCCATAGCGCTGGCTGTCATAGCGATAATAGGCACTTTTGCATAGTCAGCACCAGCTTTGCTGCTGCGAATTGCAGAGGTTGTGTCATAGCCATTGAGGCTTGGCATTTGGCAATCCATTAAAAGCAGATCAAATAAAGGTGTGTGCTCTGTATTTAATATTTCTAGCGCATCTAGGCCATCGCTGGCACATACAATAGTGACACCGGTATTTTTTAATATTGCTTTGGCAACTTCAAGGTTGATCATATTATCATCAACCAATAATACCTTAAAGTTTGATAAATCGTATTCAACATATTCTGTTTGCTCACTACCTTGGCTAGCAACCAAAAAACTATTATTAACACCAAACAAACTTGCTAACTTATAGCTAAATTGATCTTGAGTAAGCGGCTTATTTAGCACATGGCAATTTTCAGGTACCTGCTCTTTGGCTTTTTTACTAAGCAATAAATCACGCAAAATTAATACATATTTTTTATTCTGCTTATTACATAAATTAATCAGTGTTTGTAAGTATGGGTGATCATTATCAACAACCAGTAAATCAACTTTTAACTCTTGATATTGTGCTTGGTAGTCAAATCGTTGAATATTATTGGCCGCTACTTGGCAATTTTTAATCAATAAATTAGTGACATTGTTATATACACTGTCGCTATCTATCAGCACGCCAACCTGAATATCTTTTGCCAACTCAACGGCAGTATTAAGTCTTTTCTCAGCTGCAATATGTAATTGCACTTGCGCTGTAAAACAGCTTCCCTTGCCCTTTTCACTGGTTACACTAATATCACCGCCCATCAATTGTGCCAGCTTACGACAAATTGATAAACCAAGCCCTGTACCTCCAAAGTGGCGAGTGGTACTGGTGTCCTCTTGAGTAAAGGCCTCAAACAGCTTATCGATATTTTTTTCAGCAATGCCGATGCCTGAGTCTTCAATAACAAAGCTCATTAATAACTTTTCTTCAGTAAGATACTGACACCCAACAGTCAAACTGACTTCACCTTGATGAGTAAATTTGAATGCATTATTAAGTAAGTTTATTAATATTTGTTTTAATCGGTGGCTATCTCCGACTAACATACGGTCAATAACTTTATCAGTATACAAAAACACTTCTAAGCCTTTACGCTGTGCTTGCAGTGCCATTGAGGTGATCATATCACTGCATACAGTAATCACATCAAAACTGTGATTATCAATACCAAGTTTACCAGCTTCGATTTTTGAAAAATCCAAGATGTCATTAATCAATGTCATTAATGAGTTAGCGCTGCTATTGGCCAGATCTAAATATTGCTGTTGCTGCTGCGTTAGCGTGTCCTCTTTGAGCATTTCCAGCATCCCTAATACACCATTCATAGGCGTACGTATTTCATGGGAAATATTAGCAATAAAATCACTTTTAGTTTTACTGGCTGCCAAAGCTTGTTCAATCGCACTTTCAAGTTCAGTTGTGCGTTGTTGCACTTTTTGCTCTAACGTACTATTGAGTTTTTCAAGCTCAACTTGGGTCTGTTTAAGTGAATTAATGTTTCGTAAAATCGCTTATATGGACTCCTCCTATTGCACAAGCCTTTTTACATTAAAATGATGTGATTGCGTGCTTATATACGGGCTCTAATGAGGCGCTACCTCGGCCACTTTGATGTTTTCGCGCCCTT
>NZ_JACJEI010000029.1:0-61051 GCF_014163985.1 Pseudoalteromonas sp. SR41-4
TTGACATAAACTCTTATTTAAGTAGATTTATGGCTTACCGCTTACCGCTTAGGCCTGTGGCTGCCCGTATATTTGCTCTGCGCGGTTAAATAGCACCCACGACGTTAAAATATATTTATCATTCGATACTGGCTTATTACCGCGATGAGTATGAGTAAAGTAGCCTGGGGCAATCACCATAGTGCCTTTTTTCGGAGCTATCTTACGATTTTGATAATAAAACTCGGTTTCACCGCCTTCTTCAACATCGTTTAAATAAAACATAAATAACAATACTCGATGCAGTGCTTCGTTATGGTGTAACTGTGGGTACACTTCACTATGCCAATACGGGTAGCCGCCTTTGTTAACTTCGTATTTTTGCGCTTGGATATTACCGAGTCGAAAAATTTGCTGTACCAATAAAGGTAATTGCGGTTTACCTACCTCGTCAAAATTAGCTTGCGTTAAATCAACAGGTTGTCCTGTTTGGGGGTGGTACACTTTTAAACCAAACGCCCCAATCATTATAAAAATATGTTCTTCAATGTAGTTAAAAACATATTGTGCAGTAGTTTGTTGAATATGTTTTAATTGCTCAGCGTATTCAGGATGATTGTTTAAGTGTAAGTCGTGGCTATCTTTTTTATTAAGATCTATGCCGCCTGATGTCATCCCTTGTTTTATATGCGGGCTTTGCGAAAAGGTGGTGATAAAGTTATCGCAAAAGTCATTACTGAGCGCGTTGTCATACACGCGGATAAAGTCCGTCATGAGTTACCTGTTTAATTATTATTGGATTATTATGTTTACTGAAAAAGTGATGCCGCGCTTTAGCGAAACGGATGCACTCGGACACATCAACAATACCGTACTCCCTGTTTGGTTTGAAGCCGCACGTGCACCTATTTTTAAATTTTTTACCCCCGATTTAAATCCTCACGATTGGAAGCTTATTATTGCTAAAATTGAGGTGTCGTTTGTAGGTGAGTTGTTTTACTCGCATGAAGTAAGTATTAAAACATCGGTAGAGCATATTGGCAGCAGCTCATTTGTGCTTCGCCAAGAGGCATGGCAGCAAGATAAATGCTGCGCAATCGGTAAAACAGTGCTGGTACGTTACGACTTTGCCGCTAAAGCTAAGCAAGCTTTATCTCGTGTTGAAAAAGCAGCCTTAAATGAGCATTTTATTGCAGCTTCTTAATGTGTAGTTAGTAATTTAAGGTGCGCAAGTAGTTATCTAAAGCGGTGACTTGCGCTTTCCTAAAGCATAGCCCGAGCTTTGTTCTACGCCACAATATGTCATCGCTGGTTTTTGCCCACTCGTTGTTAATTAGGTAATCGACTTCTTGAGCGTATAGACCATGGCCAAAATGACAACCTAAGTCAGCCAATGCACTGCAATTACCTAGCAGTGCATTAGTTAGCGTGCCATAGGAGCGTACCAGCCTATTTAATAATAACTCAGGCAACCAATTATATTTTACTTGTAGTTGCGTTATTAACGTCGCTTTTTCACTAAAATCTCCGCCTGGTAACGGCGCGCTTTTTGTCCACGCTTCAGTCATATGAGGATAAAATAGCGCGAGTTTGTCCACAGCATTTTCTGCCAGTTTTCGATAAGTAGTTATTTTTCCGCCAAACACACTTAACAAAGCAGCCTGATTATCATCATTATTTAATATCAGCTTATAATCGCGGGTTACAGCTTGAGCATCTGCTGAGTGGTCATCGAGTAATGGCCGTACGCCACTGAATGTATGTACTATATCAGTCGCTTCAATCGGAGTTTTAAAGTAATGATTAGTAATATTGATTAAGTAACTAATTTCTTGTTTGCTAATTTTTACATCTTTAATATTGCCGGTATATTCTTCATCAGTAGTGCCAATGAGAGAATAGTCATCTTCAAAGGGAATGACAAAAACAATACGTTGATCTTCATTTTGGAGAATATAGGCACATGGCTCGTCATGAATACGTGGCACCACGATATGGCTGCCTTTGACTAAGCGAATATGCTGTGGTGATGGCTGAATAAATACATTATCAAACAATGAAGCAACCCAAGGGCCTGCGGCATTAACAATGCATTTGGCTTTGATTTGTAGTTGCTGCTGGGTCGTTTGTTGCGCTAGAGTTACATCCCAATGTTCAATATTGCGCTGTGCCTTTATACAACGAGTACGTGTTGCTATGGTTGCTCCGTGTTGTTCGGCGGCAAGGGCGTTTAAGATCACTAAACGCGCGTCATCTACCCAGCCATCAGCATATTCAAACCCTTGTGTAATTGATGCATTTAGCACACTGTCTTTTGTGAAAATAATCGACTTGGAAGCGGGTAGCGTGTCTCGTTTTCCTAGATGGTCGTAAATAAATAATCCTAGGCGGATCATCCATGGCGGCCGCAAATGTGACTGATGAGGAAGCCTAAACGAGAGCGGCCAAATAATATGCGGTGCTTTTTTTAATAACACTTCACGCTCTAGCAATGCTTCTTTTACTAACCTAAATTGATAGTGCTCTAAATAGCGCAGCCCGCCATGAATAAGCTTACTGCTGTTTGATGAGGTGGCTGAGGCTAAATCGTCTTGCTCACACAATAATACTTTCAAGCCTCTACCACTTGCATCTGCTGCAATACCAGCACCATTAATGCCACCGCCAATGACAAGTAAATCATATTCGTTATCGAGTAACTGCACGGGTGAACCTTAAAGTTAGTTGTTAATGCCAGATTATATTAACGCGATTAGCCGTCATTCTGCGGATTATTAGCAAGCGTCACTTGCGCAATACAATGTAGCCATTTTGCATATAAATCGTTACGCTCAAAGCTACTCATAGTTGGCTCAAAGCGGCGGTCACATCGCCACATAGTTGCTAGTTGCGCTGTTGATTCATAAACACCACTTTGCAGGCCTGCTAAATAGGCGACGCCAAGCGAGGTGGTTTCGGTTAAGGTGGGGCGCTCAACACTCGCACCTAAAATATTAGCTAAAAACTCCATAGCCCAATTATTATTAGCCATACCGCCGTCAACGCGCAAGATGCTGGGGCGCAAGCCATCCCCTTCCATCGCTTTTTGTAAATCTTTAGTTTGATAACCCACTGATTGCAAAGCTGCAGCGACAATCGTACTAATACCTGAATCTCGAGTAAGCCCTAAAATAGCACCTCGGGCATTGGCATCCCAATAGGGAGCGCCTAAACCTGTAAAAGAGGGCACTAAAAATACCCCATGATCTAAGGGAACACCTTTGACGAGGGCTTCACTTTCTCCCGCGCTTTCTAATAATTTCAAGCCCTCTACAATCCACTGCATGGTGGCACCTGCCATAAAAATACTGCCTTCAATGGCATACGTAGGTTTGCCGTTAAGTCTATATGCGATGGTGGTTAATAAGCGATTGTTTGACTTTAGTGCTTTATCGCCGGTGTTAAGCATTAAAAAACAGCCTGTTCCGTAGGTGCTTTTTGCCATACCTTCTTCAAAACAAGCTTGGCCAATTAAAGCGGCTTGCTGATCACCCGCTATGCCGCTAATTGGAATTTCACCACCAAATAACTCGCTGCTAGTAACACCAAAGTCAGCCGCTGAGTCCATTACTTCAGGTAGCATCGAGGCTGGAATATCAAATAAGGCGAGTAAGTCTTCATCCCAGCATTGCTGGTGAATGTTAAACAGTAATGTGCGAGAGGCATTGGTTGCATCGGTTTTGTGTACTTTACCATCGGTTAATTGCCATAGTAAGTAGGTGTCTACCGTACCAAACGCCAGCTCACCTGCTTGTGCTTGCTCTTTAGCGCCAGTGACGTTATCTAAGATCCAACGAATTTTGGTGGCAGAAAAGTACGGATCGAGTAATAAGCCGGTTTTATCATTGACGATTTTACTGTGCCCAGCATCGCGCAAACTATCACAGTACTGGCTAGTGCGTCGGTCTTGCCACACAATCGCGTTGTAAATAGGTTGCCCGGTTTTTTTACTCCACACTAAGGTGGTTTCTCGTTGATTAGCAATGCCTATGGCAATAATGTCGGCAGCCGTTACCCGTTGCTGCGCCAATACGTTTTTAACGCTCGCGAATACGGTTTGCCAAATATCTACAGGATCGTGTTCAACCCAACCATTTTGCACAAAGTGCTGCGGGAAGGTTTGTTGGGCTGTGCCAAAAACCTCGGCATCTTTGGTGTATAAGATGGCGCGAGAGCTCGTCGTTCCTTGGTCAATCGAGAGTATGTATTTGCACATAAAATATAATGTTATTTAACTTAGATAAAGATAGCTTGTCTCTAAGCTAAACGAATAGCAATGCTTTTGCACCATAATGGATGTAATTTTAGGCAAATAGGATGAGTGAAAGGGAGTTAAGGCTCAGTGCTGGCGCTTAGTTTTAAATAAGCGCCAGATATATATAATATAATTATTAGTTGGCAGCATCAGCTAATTGCTGATGGAGCCAATCTTTTAATGCCATTCTATCGTGTTTTAATTGATGCATTGCTTCATCATCAATAGGGGCATCTTGTAACTCCAGGACACGGATTTCTTTATCAATTGTATTGCTTTGCCCTTGCCGCGAACTCTTCATTATCAGTGTTGAGCTTAGTGATAGTGCTTTGGTATTCAGGGAAATCTTTAGTTAATGAATGATCTTCGCCTAACATAGGTCGCTCCTTATTAAAGCGTGTTACATATTAATCTCGATAGATAAACACGCATGGGTTTTAGTCAAATTAAATGCTCTGAGGCGTTTTGCCAATACAATAGAGCTTGGGCTGATTTAAAATAAATCAACATCAAGCTCAGTATTATCGTTATTAAAGTAATTTCCCTTTGCCTGAATACAAAACACTGACACTCGTGCGGGCTTAAGTTAGAATATGAACGCAGGCAGTTGCCTGCAAACAATTTCTATTTTGAGTGCTTTATTACATGCTTTTAATGATCGATAACTACGACTCGTTTACCTACAATTTGGTACAGTATTTTCAACGTTTAGATCAAGAGGTGCTAGTAAAGCGCAATGATGAGATCTCGGTTAGTCAAATTGCCCAGTTAAACCCTAAGCATATCGTGATATCTCCCGGCCCATGTTCACCAAATGAAGCGGGTATATCTTTGGAGCTTGTTGAGCAATTAAAAGGTCAATTTCCAATTTTAGGTATTTGTTTAGGTCATCAAACAATAGCACAAGCACTAGGTGCGAACATTGTTAGGGCAAAGCAAGTGATGCATGGTAAAACCTCGCCAATTTATCATGCTAATCAAGGTGTATTTGCCGGCTTACCAAATCCATTAACAGTTTGCCGTTATCATTCGTTGGTTGTTGAACAAGATAGCATTCCTGATGAGTTGCAGATCACCGCTTGGACCGAAACTGAAAGTGGCCAGTTAGATGAAATAATGGGCTTAGTTCATAATAGCTTAGCGTTAGAGGGGGTACAATTTCACCCAGAGGCAATTTTAACGCAGCGAGGACTTGAATTACTTGCTAACTTTTTAACTCGGTTCTAGGCTTATGCTAACAAACGTAGTAGCTTCCCTTAATTTATTTATAAAAGATAACTATTAATGACAGATGAAATACGCCAACAAAGGACAGCTAAGGCATTAGAGCAACGAGCCCATGATTTGTTGCTTGGACATAGCTTTGCGCAACGTCAAATTGGCTATATTCATACTCTAGATATAAATTATGGTGAGGCGATGAAGCAGCGCACCTTACTTGAGGTTGAAGTTGCTGCGCAAAAAATACGTAAACTCTCCAGTACTTCGCATCATAAGTACCGCGCTCAAGCCAGCCAGCAGTTACATCAAGTTATTGATACCGCCATGAACAAGCAGTTAGCCGATATTGATACGGTACTACATGAAACCATTGGTATTGAAGATAATGTCCCCGCGATTTTAGACATACTTGCGGTAAAATCAGCATCGGTAGGGCGCCTTGAGCCATTAGTTAAAGATTTAACTTGGTTAGGACGTGAGTTAGTTGCTTTTGTGAATTTGCCTTATTATCGCGCGCAGCGCAATAAACATACTTCGGTAAAAGTTGATAACCCCTCTTTAGCTCTGCGTTATATTGGTTTAGACAACTTACAGTTTGTAGTGCCTACCTTTGCGGTACGTCATTGGATGCCACACAGCACCGAACCATTTCCATTATTGAAGCGTCGCCTACGCGATAACTCAATGGCTTGCGCGATTGCGGCGCAAGAGTTGGCTAAGCTCAATGGTATTAATGAAGTACATGCATTTACTTTGGGTATGTTACTCGATGTTGGCAAGATAGCTTTGATTCGACTCTATTTACGTACATTCGAACGAGTGTGGCAGCGCAAAGTAACCCTTGCCCGAGAAGACCAACATAAAGATCTTCACACCGCATTGTTAGAGTTAAAACCTGATCCGTTATTTTTAAGTACTTTACTTAATCAGCATGCGCTAAAAGTCACGGCGACGGTGATTGATAAAATGGCGTTTCGGTATTTACCTTTTAATGCTGTGTTATCGCAGTTGATTAATGGTGTGTCCAAAGGGGATTCACTATTGCCATTAGCGATGTTAATGCAAAAGGCACGTTGTTATAGTCAATGTGTTACTTTGAGCGAACATCAGCTGGTGGAAAGTGATGAAAAATCACTCTGGTTTGATTACGTTGGGTTATCAAAACAGGAACTAGAACAGCTTGAAAAAACCAATTTGCAGCACTTTCATATTAAAATTGACTAGGGCGTGTTTATCTTTCGAGGTTGAATTTGCAGCAGTGTGTTTGGTATTTAGGCAAGGCAGAGCCTATGTAGTGTGGTTGTTCCCCATAAATAGGCGATAACGCAGCATCAATGCCAAACACGCGCTGCCCGAAGGGTTCTTCCTAGGGGCGATTAACTCTTTGTTGCTCAATTTTTACTTAGCACACTAGGTTACAAATCTCGCGCCGTGATTAAATCGCCCCTAATTTGAACAAATTTTAATCCTGAAAGGTCAACACGCCCTTATTTCATAAATTTTTTGTTAATTTTTTTACGACTATTCATTCATCATTAATATCTACTCTTACCCATATTTTATCTTGCAAAGCTCTGCCTGGTGGGTGGTGGGGCAGCGATATAGAATAAACAACCCCATAATTCGTTATTCAGATAGTTATTCACTATCTCTGAAATTATATCTCAAAGCCTTTAATAACAAGGGCTACATGAAAGTTTTATAAGAGACAATAACGAAAAACTCTGAAATAATGATTATCTGAAAATTGAACCAGAGAGTATTTTTTGGCGATGTGAGCTATGCTGATTTACGCCAAAGGAGATGGTACAACAGTCTATCATCAAGCCTATTTTTTAAACTTTCTGTAGGATCACAATTAAGAGGATATAAAATGACAGTCAATCGCGAATTATTTGATCAAGTAATGGTTCCTAACTACGCACCTTCAAGCGTTATTCCTGTTCGTGGCGAAGGCTCACGTGTATGGGATCAGCAAGGTCGTGAATATATCGATTTTGCCGGTGGTATCGCTGTTAACTGTCTAGGTCATTGTCATCCAGCATTGGTTAAAGCATTAAAAGAGCAAGGCGAAAAAATCTGGCACCTATCAAATGTAATGACTAATGAGCCAGCACTTCGTTTAGCTAAAAAATTGGTAGATGCTACATTTGCTGAAAAAGTATATTTCGCCAACTCAGGCGCAGAAGCAAATGAAGGCGCACTAAAATTAGCGCGTCGTGTTGCGCTTGAAAATTTTGGTGAACAAAAATCGCAAATCATCGCTTTCAATAAAGGTTTCCATGGCCGTACATTCTTTACTGTAACCGTGGGCGGTCAAGCTGCTTACTCTGATGGTTTTGGTCCTAAGCCGGGAGATATCGTACATTGTGACTATAACGATTTAGCCGCATTTGAAGCATTAATCTCTGATAACACATGTGCGGTAATGATGGAGCCATTACAAGGTGAAGGCGGCATTATCTCTGCTACTGATGAGTTTGCTCAAGGTGTACGCCAGTTATGTACTAAACATAACGCATTGCTTATTTTTGATGAAGTACAAACTGGTGTCGGTCGTACTGGCGATCTTTACGCATACCAAGGGTTAAATGTAGTACCTGATATTTTAACTACTGCAAAAGCACTTGGCGGCGGTTTTCCAATTGGTGCAATGATCACCACGACAGAGATTGCTAAGCACCTTAAAGTCGGTACTCATGGTTCTACTTATGGCGGCAATCCGTTGGCATGTGCTGTTGGTGAAGCAGCCTTTGATACTGTGAATACACCAGAAGTATTAGCTGGTGTTAAAGCTAAAGCTGCATTATTCAATGAACTATTAACTGCAATTAACGATAAGTACAACGTATTTTCGGAAATTCGTGGTCAAGGTTTATTAATTGGTGCCGTGGTTAATGAGCAGTTTAAAGGTCGTGCTAAAGAGTTTTTAGTAGCAGGAACCGCTGAGGGTGTGATGTCGTTAGTCGCGGGTGCCGATGTGGTGCGTTTTACTCCATCTTTAGTGATCCCTGAAGCGGATATCCGTGAAGGGATGGCGCGCTTTGAAAAAGCCGTAGCCAACGTTGTGAACGGTTAATCAACACCTCTAATCATAATAAGGGCAAGTAGCAAGCTTGCCCTAATATTCTTAATTTACCGTTATTTATAAGGGAGCAAGCGGACTCATGATGATCCTTCGCCCAATCCAGCAATGTGATTACCCAGCTTTATTGAAAATTGCCCACGAATCAGGACATGGTTTTACCTCTTTACCTAATAACGAAGAGTTATTACAAAAGAAGATAGCTCATTCAATAAGCTCATTCGCAAAAAGTGCATCTCATCCGGGTGATGAAGGTTACTTGTTTGTTCTTGAAGATAGCGAAACAGGTGAAGTAGTCGGTACCTCAGCAATTGAAGCTGCGGTTGGTTTAGATGATGCGTTTTATCACTATCATTTAAGTAAAGCTATTCATTCATCTCGTACATTGAATGTTTATAAAGCGGTTGATATTTTAACCTTGTGTAATGATTACACTGGAGCAACTGAGCTTTGTACGCTGTTTTTAAAAGATGGTTACCGTAAAAATAATAACGGTAAGCTGCTTTCAAAAGCACGTTTTATGTTTATCAAGCAGCACCAAGAACGCTTTGCTGAAACCGTAATTGCAGAAATGCGCGGTGTTTCTAACGAACACGGCAGTAGTCCATTTTGGCAATGGTTAGAAGAACACTTTTTCTCGATGGATTTTCCAACAGCTGATTACTTAACCGGTATTGGCCAAAAAGTGTTTATTGCTGAACTAATGCCAAAGTACCCAATTTACGTCAACTTATTAAGTAAAGAGGCGCAAGCCGTGATCGGCAAGGTGCACAATAATACGCGCCCTGCGATTGAACTACTGAAAAAAGAAGGCTTCACCTTTAATGGCTACGTTGACATTTTTGATGCTGGCCCAACGGTAGAAGCAAAAGTAGATAATATTGCAACTATTCGTAATGCCAAAAACTTTACCGTAAAAATCGGTGAAAACAGCGGCGAGACGGCTATCATGCTAGCGAATGACAAACTCAATGATTTTAGAGCAACCGTTGCACAACTAAACCTTGATGAAACAAGCTCTGAGTTGACTTTGCCACAGGCAATGGCCGATGCACTGCACTTACAAGCTGGCGATATAGTTACCGCAACACGTATATAATTTAGGAGAAAGTACATGACTCATCCTGCACAATTTATTAATGGTCAATGGTCGCAAGGCCTAGGCGATGCATTTAATTCAGTAAACCCAGCCAATAACGAAATTATTTGGCAAGCAAACTCAGCCACCAGTGAGCAAGTAGACACCGCTGTTAACTCTGCGCGTGCAGCATTTTATAGCTGGGCTGATAAATCATTTGCAGAACGTTTAGCGATTGTAAAAACTTTTGCCGAAACCCTAAAAGAGCACAGCGAAGAGCTTGCTGTTGTAATAGCCCAAGAAACGGGTAAGCCGTTATGGGAAACTCGCACTGAAGCGGGTGCTATGGTCGGTAAAATAGCTATCTCTGAAAAAGCATTTTTAGAGCGCACTGGCGACGTAGAAAACCCAATGCCGCAAGGTCGTGCAATGATCCGCCATAAACCACATGGTGTAGTGGCGGTATTTGGCCCTTATAACTTCCCTGGTCATTTACCTAATGGCCATATTGTGCCTGCACTTTTGGCGGGCAATACCGTGGTGTTTAAACCATCGGAGCTAACTCCAGCTGTTGCTGAGCTAACGCTTAAGTTATGGGAAAAAGCAGGTTTACCAGCAGGGGTTATTAACCTAGTACAAGGCGAAGTAGCCACAGGTAAGGCTCTTGCTGCTCACAAAGGTATTGATGGCTTATTCTTTACCGGTTCATCACGCACAGGCCATATTCTGCATGAGCAGTTTGCCGGTCAACCAGGTAAAATCTTAGCATTAGAAATGGGTGGTAACAATCCACTGATTATTACTGATGTTGCTGATACTAAAGCCGTTATTCACGATATTATTCAATCAGCATTTATCTCAAGTGGCCAACGATGTACCTGTGCACGCAAGCTGTTTTTACCAGCAGGTGAGCAAGGCGATGCAATTTTAGCCGGTTTAATTACCGCGACTAAAGCCATCAAAGTGGGCAACTACGATGATGTAGAGCAACCGTTTATGGGCTCGATGATCTCATCAGCTGCGGCCGCTGGTATGGTAAAAGCACAGCAACAACTCGTTGAGCTTGGTGCTGAAGTATTGGTTGAGCTTAAGCATACTGAAAATACAGGTTTTGTAACGCCTGGTATTATTGAGTGCACAGATGTTGCTAACTTCCCAGATGAAGAGCACTTTGGTCCACTATTAAAAGTATTCCGCTTTACAGATTTTGATAGTGCGATTGATAAAGCCAACGATACCAGCTTTGGTTTGTCTGCGGGTTTACTCAGTGATAATGCGGCAGATTACGACCATTTTTTACGTCGTATCCGTGCTGGTATTGTTAACTGGAACCGCCCAATCACCGGTGCCTCAAGTGCAGCTCCTTTTGGTGGTATTGGTGCATCAGGTAATCATCGTGCAAGTGCTTACTATGCAGCTGATTATTGCGCATACCCAGTTGCCTCTGTTGAACTTGAAAAAGTAGCAATGCCAGCAACATTAAGCCCAGGCTTAAAAATCGATTAATCGATTTTGGTCAAATAGTAATAAATAACTAAAAAAGCAGCCAAGGCTGCTTTTTTTGTATTGGTTAATGCTCAAAGGTAGCAATTAAAAGCGCTTTCTGCTTAAATCAATACAGTCGTTTTAATTAGGTGTGGATAATTATGGTTTTAGATAGGCAAGGATATGATGACCTCATCATGTATCTTACTCAAAATTTAGCATTATTTGAGAAGTCCGGCGAAATAAAACCAGGCGCTCCTACTATTATGGAGCTAATAGAAGATGATATTGCTGAAAATGTTATGTTGTTATGCCAGCAACACACAGAGCTTTCTACTGAACAACGTAGTCAAATCGTGCGTGAAGTAGATGGCATTGTATACGACTTACAAGAAGTCCTCAGCAGCGTCACCAGTAATCAAGTGACAATAGAGCAACATGCATTTATCGATGAATTTGCCGCATTGGTAAAAAACCTCTTTGATAGCGCAGTTGTCGAAAGTGCCTGATCATTCCAATTATCGTTTTTAATTTGCAACTGCGTGTGACTTCCTTACAATCAAGGAAATAACTTCTTTGAGAGTAATAAAATGCAAGCGAATGTGAAATGGGTTGAAGGCGATACTTTTTTAGGGCGTTCTAATTCTGGTCACAATGTTGTGTTTGATGCTGGTAGCGATAGCGCCGCACCAAGCCCAATGGAAATGGTATTAATGTCAGTTGGCTGCTGTTCATCGGTTGATGTAGTCAGTATTCTAAAAAAAGCTAAACAACAGTTTTCAGATGTGCAAGTGCAATTGAGTGCTGAACGCGCAGAGTCCGCTCCGCGAGTATTCACTAAGATTAACTTACACTTTGTTGTGACTGGCGACAACGTTTCAGAAAAGCACCTTGCGCGTGCCGTTCAACTATCTGCAGAGAAGTATTGTTCAGTAGCATTAATGCTTGATAAAACAGTAGAAATTACCCACACACACGAAGTTATACAAGAACAGGGAAAATAACGCTTTTTCCTGAGGTGAAATTCGTATAAAATCCGCGAACTTTTCATTCTGCTCTGGCAGATTTCACTTGTTTATAGGTTGGTTTATCATGAACAAACCCTTCGATAAAATTAAACTTCATGGCTTTAATAACTTAACCAAAAGTTTAAGCTTTAGTATTTACGATATTTGCTATGCAAAGACTGAGCAACAACGTAAAGAATATATTGAATATATCGACGAACAGTACAGTGCTGATCGACTAACCGATATTTTAGGTGAAGTAGTAGACATTATCGGTGCGAATATTTTAAATGTTTCGCGTCAAGATTACGACCCTCAAGGTGCTAGTGTAACAATTCTGATCTCAGAAGAGCCAATTGAGCAGCAGCAAACTTATGAAGTTGATGAAGCACCAGGACCATTACCTGAAACAGTTGTTGCTCATTTAGATAAAAGCCACATCTGCGTTCATACCTATCCTGAAGCTCACCCTGATGATGGTATTTGTACTTTCCGTGCCGATATCGAAGTATCAACCTGTGGCATTATTTCGCCATTAAAAGCGTTAAACTTCCTAATTCATAGCTTAGAGTCAGATGTTGTAACAATTGACTACCGAGTGCGTGGTTTTACCCGTGACGTAGATGGTGTTAAGCACTATATCGATCACGCGATCAACTCAATTCAAAACTACATGACCGAAGATACCAAAGAAGCGTACCAAATGATGGACGTGAATGTGTATCAAGAAAACTTGTTCCACACTAAGATGATGCTAAAAGAAACAGACCTAAATACTTATTTATTTGGTGTTACTACTAGTGATTTATCTGAAGACGAAGAAGAAGCAATTCGTTCTAAATTAACACGTGAAATGCAAGAAATCTTTTACGGCCGTAACCTGCCGGAAGCAGAATAAACTCACTTAATTAGTAAGTTTTAAAAAACGGCGCGCAATGTAAATTGTGCGCCGTTTTTTATTAAAGTTGCTAAATGCAGCAACAAAAGCAAACGAAAAGACCATCCTTCCTAAGTATACCTCCTAAATTAGCCTGAAAATGTTGGTGACGACATTCCTTGACGCTAGCAGCTGTGGCTAATAGTCTAAGTAAACAGCCCGTCTTCTATTATGGATCAATATGCAGAATCAAGGCCTAGCACAGCAACTATTTTTGGCAAAGCAGGTGAGGGAGCACGAAGCAAAAGCAGCGACCTTGGCAGGCGTTAGCATGTTCACTTTGATGGAGCGCGCAGGGCATGCGGTATTCTCGCAGTGTATCGAGCATTTTCCGAATGCTCAGCGCTACTTTATTCTGGTCGGTTATGGTAATAATGCGGGCGATGGCTATATTGTGGCAAGCCTTGCCAAGCAAGCCGGTAAGGAAGTCATTGTACTTGCAGCCGATACCAGTAGACATCTCACCGGGGATGCGCTTACAGCTCAGCAACGTTGGCAAGCATTGGGGGGCGAAGTTGAAAGTTACACGCAAGGTCGCCTCAATAATGCCGATATTATTATTGATGGTTTGTTAGGTACCGGAATTAATAGTCAAGTTCGTCCGCCATTTTTAACGATGATTGAAGATGCCAACGCGCAACCTAGCGCAATAGTGGCAATTGATTTACCTTCAGGCATAGACGCCGACACCGGGCAGCCACTTGGCATCGCTATTCAGGCTACTATTACCGTTACTTTTGTGGGGATTAAACAAGGCTTAGTAACCGGTGCCGGGCGAAGTGCTGCAGGAAAAATCATTTTTAATGATTTAGGGATCGCAGAATCATTTACCAAGTTAGTGGATGCTAGCGCAACACTTATCAATATCACTAGTTTTAAACCACTTGCTGCACGAAGTCGCAATAGCCATAAAGGGAACCACGGCAAGCTGTTATGCGTCGGTGGGAATCAAGGTACTAGCGGGGCCATTCGTTTATCAAGTGAAGCAGCACTTCGTACAGGCGCTGCAATGGTGCGTGTTTATACTCATCAAAGCAGTGTACAAGTCGTTAGTAGTGGTCGCCCTGAATTAATGGTCAGTTGCGACAGTTTATCCGCAGCCCTTGAATGGGCAAATTGTGTCATTATTGGTCCAGGTCTTGGTCAGGATAGTTGGGCGCAAACGACATTTGAGCAGGTTATACAATATTGCTTAGCAAATAATTTACCATTAGTTATTGATGCTGATGGCTTAAATTTGTTGGCTAAGCATGCTTTAGAGTATCGCCTTAAAAATTGCATAATAACCCCGCATGCTGGTGAAGCCTCACGGCTAATGAAAGTTTCAATTGCTGAGATTGAAGCAAATCGCTTTCAATCTGCTACGGATTTAGCTAAACGTTATACCAGTACCAGTGTGCTGAAAGGCGCGGGTAGCCTGATCGCCAACGGGCAGCAAACTTGGTTGTGCGAAAATGGTAATCCAGCGCTTGCCGTTGGTGGCAGTGGTGATGTGCTTACCGGCATCATAGGTGCGTTACTTGCTCAAGGTTTCGCTGTTGATCAAGCCGCATGTTACGGTGTGACATTGCACGCTAAAGCAGCCGATATTTTGGCAGAACGCGAAGGGGAGCGCGGTATGTTGCCAAGTGATTTATTTGCTATTGTTAGGCAGCTCATTAATGGTAAATAGCGGTTAAATATACTTTTTGGTCACTATTTTTAGGAACTCGTTTTGCTAAATACAGCACAGTCCCTATACTCTAATTTGCGCGGCTATTATTTACTACTGAGGTAAAAAGAAGATGTTGATACAAAAAAAAATGTACCTAGGGAGTTTTCTGCTGCTGTTGTTTGCTTTAATTATTCTGTCAGGAATAATGCAGCTAGTTGTTACGCCAATCATTAAAAATGACGCTATATCCAGCGCAAAATTACAAGCAAAGGTGATCGGCGAATCGTTAGCAAAAGATTTAGCTAAAAGTGCCACCTTAACGCAAAGCTTAGCCGTGGTAGCCGAGACTTTGCCATTGCAGCAGGCGGCCTTTATTGAAAATATTGCTCCTTTGATTGCAAGTGGCAAAGGTATTGCGGGTGGTGGTATTTGGCCTGAGCCGAATAAAATGCTGCCTTCAGCAGCAAAGGCATCTCTTTTCTGGGCGAAAACAGGTAATGGCCAATATAAACTTTTAGATGATTATAACCAGCCCGACAGCAGCGCGTATCAACAAGAAACCTGGTATAAAAATGCCATTAACGCTAATCGGGGTGAGTGCGTTTGGTCCGAAGCTTATGTAGACACGGTATCGAATGTACCGATGGTTACCTGTTCCGTGAAAATAATCCGTGATAACCAATTTTGGGGGGTTGCCACCTTAGACGTTGAACTGGCATCTATCGAAAGCTCATTGATCGCAGAGAACAATGCTACGGGCACCTATAACTTTATTTTAGATAGCGCCGAGCAATTAGTATCGATTCCATCGATACGCAATACTAACTTAGCAATGATGAGCCTTACTCAGGTTGCCAGTAAAGACAGTAGCTTAAAGCCGTTGGTCAGCGCCTTGCAAAACAGCAATACAACTGTTGCTGAATTTGCCAGTGGTGTGGTTAATAATGACGAATCTATTTTAGTAACTTACTCATTGGCAGAGCAAAATTGGCGCTCTGGGGTTATTATTCCTGCCGCAATTGCCAAGAAAACCGTTAACACCCTCACTTATTATTTATACAGTTCATTTATCGCCCTTATTCTCGCTTTTGTATCAGTATTACTGATTTTTGGTAATCGCCTGGTGCAGCAAATTAACACCACCACAGAGCAAGTTAGAATGTTGGTGCAAGGTCGCACGAATTCAAAACTGGCGGTGCGTGGAAGTGATGAAATGAGCCACTTATGCGAAGCGATTAATGATTATGGCGATCATCTGATTAAGATTTTAGAACAGATCCAAGCAGAAGCCGCTGCGGTTAAAAACAACGCTGAAGCGATGGATAACTTAAGTAATAACAGCCAAATTCGTACGCAAGAGTTAATGGAAGAAAACAACATGTTGGCTGAGGCAATTCATGAAATGTCGATAGCAGCCTCATCAGCCTCACAAGATGTTTTGAGCGTTGCAGATATTACTACGCAATCCGCTGATTTAGTGAATTCTGGTTTTGATGTTATTGAGAAGAATGCCGAATCAATCCAGTTATTATTTGATAAATTAACGGAATCATCAGATGCCATTTCACGGATTGCACAAGACTCAAAACAAGTGGGCTCGGTGCTTGATGTGATCATGAATATTTCAGAACAAACTAATCTACTTGCGCTTAATGCCGCCATTGAAGCTGCTCGAGCAGGTGAATCAGGGCGTGGTTTCGCGGTAGTGGCTGATGAAGTTAGAACTTTGGCACATCGTACTCAGCAATCGGCTGGCGAGATTGAAACCATGATCAGCCAATTGCAAGAAGCCGCTAGTCGAGGGGTTAACGTTATTGGGCAATGCCGTGAATACTCTGAAGTGGTGAACGAGCGCTCAGCAACGACACGTGCACAGTATGAAAGTATTGTTACCGCGTTTAATGATATTAAAGAGCGTTCATCAAGCATTGCCGTAGCGACTGAAGAGCAATCACAGGTAACCGAAAATGTGAAAAACTTGGCAGAGCGAATTCGTGAGATCTCTGTGCAAAATGCCAGTGATGCTGAAGAATTTCGTAGCGTCAGCAAAGATTCAAATAGCCAAGCACAGCGTTTATATCAAATTAGTCAGCAATAATGTGATTCATTGATAGTGTTTTTCAAGCATCGTTAGCTGAGAATGTCAGCGCGATGCTTTACCTTCGTCCTCTTCTGGTGGATCGCCGGAGTCTTCTTTGCGTTTACGCTGCTCTTGTTTGGCTTTTTGTACATTCTCAAATTGCGGGGGTGGAATAGGGAATAACGAAATAAGCGGAAAGAACGACAAAAATAAAAAAGCCCCTCGTGACATGGTTTTACCCCAAGCGACCATTTTCATCATGGCCCAAAATACAAGCAGCAATAATATGCTTACTACAAGCCAATGCAGCAGTACTGTTCCAAGACCAACCCTAGCTAATAAATCCATTTGTTTTTAATATGGTTACTAATAGTTAGTTAATAAGGGTTAATTGCACAATATCAAGTTAATAGGCGCTGATAACTTCATGTAGGTCGTGAGGTAAAAGTTTTAGATTCCCCTATGATTGAAGAGTTCACATTTATTGTTAATGGTTTAATTGATGCTCAAAGATTATAAGCTTAAATTGTTTATTGAGAAGGGAAGTTAATAACACACCCTAATTTATTATAGAACTTGATTATATTTTTATGATTCATCTTCGTGACTTTCTGCTGTTAAAATTAATACATAGCTGATGTAATTATTGACAATGTGTGAAACTAAAAACCCAGCCGAAGCTGGGTTTTTAATTGAGCTAGGAGGGTAATGATGTCGGGTAAGGAATAGCCATTACTGGCTACCTCTCCTCTAAGAACCGTACGTGCGAGTTTCCCCGCATACGGCTCAAGCCCTTATAAGTCATTACCTAAGTAAAGACCGGCGACTTAACTTACTAATGTATAGAGAATGTCTTTTGGTGTAAGTGTGAATATTACCGCATAGGGATAGAGTGTTAAGATTAGCTTATTGCATGACTTGCTTAACTGTGTCAGCGAGTCTAATAGTATCTTCAACTGTTCTATCTGTTTAGTGGCTGTAATTCCCCAACTTGAACTTATCTTCTTTCGATTCATCCTATAATCCTATGGAGGTTATATGTCAAACGAAAGCAGAAATTGTAAGAGACCCTCCTTTACCTTTTGTATCACCGATACTTCAAGGCACAAACCCTGCTAATTATTGCAATTATAGTCATTATGATTAGTTCACATGTATCAGATTCAGCGCTTTCCTTGACAAGGTTTACGCTGCAACAAGTGAAAGAGTAACACCCTTACTAACTCTAATAACTTTAGGTTATAAGCATATAACCGAATTTATAAAATGACAAATTTTAATTGCAGAAATTGCTGTGCAATTGTCTATGACAGTTAGGATGCAACAACACTAAATTGCTCATTTCATCAGTTCCGCCTTTGACCCTTTCCACGATATGATGAATATTCCATCCTGTTTCTTTGGTAATTTTCTGGTGACACATTGTACAGCATTACTATTTATGAATTGAAATAAAACTGTGGAGCCTATCAACTTGCTAACTTTACTCTCGTAACTCGTAAACTGCCCTTTAAAAACAAAACCCAGCTTTCACTGGGTTTTTAATAACACTAAATATTATCGATGTAACTCACCGGCTCGTTCTGGCTGATAAGTGATTGCTTTTATTTTTACTTTTATGAGACCGCCACTTGGTTTTGGCCATTCAATTTCATCACCTTGGGATAGACCAAGTAAGGCGCTACCAACAGGGGCTAAAATTGATATTTTATCAGCACTTGCATCAGCATTTGTTGGATACACTAAGGTCTTAGTGAATTCTTCTTTAGTTGATTCAACAATAAAGTTTACCGTTGAGTTCATAGTAACCACTGTCGAAGGCACATCTTTTGGCTCAACGATTGTTGCGCGACCAAGTTCAGCTTCAAGTTCTTTTTCGCCAGCAAAGCTTCCTGCTGGTAATGATTCCATTAAATCATACAATCTATCAGCATCGAGTGACGAGATGATCAGTTCAGGCTTTTTATTCATCTTAATATCCTTAATTATGGCTTATAAATAAAATTAACTCTGAGTATGGTTTTGGCATACAGTTAAAAAGCACTGCAATACGCTGGAGTCATTTTATTTGCTACTTTATCGTTGCTCTTAAAGCTAAAAACCCAGCCGAAGCTGGGTTTTTATTTTAGCTAGATGGTTAGGAGATGAATTACATCATGCCGCCCATACCACCCATGCCGCCCATGCCTCCCATGTCAGCGCCGCCAGCTTCATCCTTTGGGATTTCAGCTACCATTGCTTCAGTGGTGATCATAAGGCCAGCAATCGAGCCTGCAAATTGTAGTGCAGAGCGCGTTACTTTTGTTGGATCTAGGATACCCATTTCAATCATGTCGTTGTATTCGCCAGTTGCTGCGTTGTAACCGAAGTTACCCGTGCCGCCTTTAACTGCGTTAATAACAACAGACGCTTCGTCACCTGCGTTGGTAACGATTTGACGAAGTGGTGCTTCCATAGCACGTAGTGCTACTTTAATACCGTGGCTTTGATCTTCGTTGTCACCAACTAAATCAACAAGTTTGCTTGCTGCACGTACTAGTGCAACACCACCACCAGGCACTACGCCTTCTTCAACCGCAGCGCGAGTTGCATGAAGTGCATCTTCAACGCGGTCTTTTTTCTCTTTCATTTCGATTTCAGTAGCAGCACCTACTTTGATTACCGCAACACCGCCGGCAAGTTTAGCCATGCGCTCTTGTAGTTTCTCTTTATCGTAGTCTGATGTTGCTTCTTCGATTTGTGCTTTGATTTGCGCAACGCGACCGTTGATGCCAGCTTCTTCGCCTGCACCATCGATGATAGTTGTATCATCTTTAGTGATAACTACGCGCTTTGCAGTACCTAAATCTTCAACTGTCGCTTTTTCAAGTTCCAGGCCGATTTCTTCAGAGATAACCGTACCGCCAGTTAATACTGCGATATCTTGTAGCATTGCTTTACGACGGTCGCCAAAACCAGGTGCTTTAACTGCTGATACTTTAACGATACCGCGCATGTTGTTAACAACTAGAGTAGCTAGTGCTTCGCCTTCAAGGTCTTCAGCAATGATAAGTAATGGTTTGCTTGCTTTAGCAACGGCTTCTAATGTAGGTAGCAACTCACGAATATTAGAGATTTTTTTATCTACAAGTAGAATAAATGGGTTATCTAATTCAACAGCGCCTTTTTCTGCGTTGTTGATGAAATACGGAGATAAGTAACCACGGTCAAACTGCATGCCTTCAACAACATCTAGTTCGTTTTCAAGTGATTGACCTTCTTCAACAGTGATTACACCTGAATTACGGCCTACTTTTTCCATTGCTTCTGCAATGATGTCGCCAATTTCTTTATCAGAGTTAGCTGAAATAGTACCCACTTGAGCGATTGCTTTTGCATCGGCACATGGTACTGAAAGTTCTTTTAGCTCAGCAACAGCTGCGATGATTGCTTTATCAATACCGCGCTTAAGGTCCATTGGGTTCATGCCCGCAGCAACCGCTTTTAAGCCTTCGTTTACAATTGACTGTGCTAATACTGTTGCAGTAGTTGTACCGTCACCGGCTGCATCGTTTGCTTTAGATGCAACTTCTTTAACCATTTGTGCGCCCATATTTTCAAACTTGTCTTCAAGTTCGATTTCTTTTGCCACTGATACACCATCTTTAGTGATCACTGGAGAGCCAAATGATTTGTCTAGGATTACGTTACGGCCTTTAGGACCTAAAGTTACACGAACTGCGTTTGCTAAGATGTTTACGCCAGCTAGCATTTTAGCGCGTGCGTCACCTGCAAAAAGTACTTCTTTTGCTGCCATGATTAATTTCCTTTGAATTCTGAATGTTTGTTAAACGAAAAGTAGCTTTAGCCTACAATGCCTAAAATATTGTCTTCACGCATGATCAGGTACTCTTGACCTTCGATCTTTTCAGCTTTTTCAACATATGAGCCGAATAACACAGTGTCACCGACTTTAACTTCTAATGCTCTCACATCACCGTTATCTAGAGTACGGCCATTACCCACTGCAACAACTTTACCGCGGGTTGATTTCTCAGCCGCAGAACCAGTTAATACAATACCGCCAGCAGATTTGGTTTCTTCTTCTAGGCGCTCAACGATCACGCGATCATGTAAAGGACGAATGTTCATTTTATTTAGTTCTCCTAACAGTTTCTGAACAGGACAGAAAAAAGCTTTATATGTACCAGTTTGCATTAAACCCTGTGGTTCAAGGCAATTGATTTAGTTGTACTCAGTAATGGGGGTATTGCTTCAAAACCCAAGTGATAAAAATTAAAATTTTTAATCTTTTCTCTCGTACTCACCATCAATAGTGGTCGGCTCGCTCATTTTGCGAGGTTCTGGCTCTGAATGGGTGTGCTGATTAAATGCTGTTGGACCTTGTTGCATGCCTGCACTCATACGCACCGTTGCTTGACTAGCAAGGCCTGCAGCTAGTTTATTGCGAATGGCCGGGGTCAATAATAAAAAACCGAATACGTCGGTCATAATGCCTGGAGTTAGCAATAATATGCCGGCGATAATCACACATAAACCGGTAAATAATTCATTGGCTGGCATTTGCCCTTGCGCCATTTGTGTTTGCACATTTTGCAGTGCGCCCATACCTTGTGTTCTAACTAATTTTGCGCCGAATATTGCGGTTACAATAACCAGTGCAATAGTGGCGAATCCACCAATTACATCAGCTACTTGAATTAACAACGCAATTTCAATAATTGGCACGAGAATAAATAATAAAAACAAAAATCTAAACATAAGGCTCTCTAAATAGTGATCACTCAGTTGAGTTGATGAAATATAAATATGGGTTATCAGGTCTTTTTTCAAGGCTAGTGGTAAAGCAGTGTTGGCTAAATAGCCTGAACTCTGATTAAGCGATTTATTATCCGCAGTTTAGGTTAACTACACTTTGCCTTAGCTATCAGCTACTATGGCATTGGGCAGAGCAATCAATCAAAGGTTCAATATGACGACTCATTTTCGACTTATTTTTACCACTTGCGCAGATGTAAGTGAGGCACGCTCCATAGCTGAGCAATTAGTTAAGCTTAAATTAGCTGCGTGTGTGAACATTCTTCCAAATGTGGAATCTGTTTATATGTGGCAAGGAGAGGTTGCTTATGCAACCGAGTGTAAATTATTAATTAAAACGAAGTCAGAAAAAATGAATGAATTGATTCAAACTATCAAGCAATTACATAGTTATGAAATTCCTGAAATACAGGTTATTGATGTGGCCACTGGCAATTTAGCCTATTTTAATTGGATGGATGAGGTACTTAATTAATGCGTTGTTTTCTTTTATTGCTTTGTGCGCTGTCGTTAATGCCAGCACAGGCTGCAACTAATAATTTATTAAGTGATTTGCTGCAGCCTGCAGAGCAAACATTTTTACCTGTTGATCAGGCATTTTCATTTGATTTTGATCAGCAGGGCAGCACACTTTTTATTGGTTGGGATATTGCGCCGGGATATTACCTATATAAAAAGAAGCTAGAAATTATTGGTAAAGGTGCTGATATTGAAGTGCCTGATCTTGGTAAAGGCGTGATCATTGAAGATGAGTTCTTTGGCAAAACAGCAGTGTTTTTTGATTCACTGAGTGTGATCAGCAAGCTAAGTAATATAGCTGAAGATGGCGTAATTAAAGTTCGCTATCAGGGCTGTGCTGAAGCAGGGCTATGTTACCCGCCAGAGATCATCACCATTCCATTGAGTATGATTGCCGGTGAACCCCCTGCAACTGAGAATGCAACAGCAGGCAATGCATTAGCTGCGCTTAGCGCTGAATCAGCGGCTGCTACAGAAGATGTTGTAACGCAAGAAGATGACTTAGAAAAAGAATTAAACTTTACTGAAAAACTGGCCTCGCAAGGTTTGTTAGCGAACTTAGCGATTTTCTTTTTGGTCGGTATTGGCTTGGCATTTACGCCATGTGTATTTCCGATGTTTCCTATTTTGTCGAGCCTAATTGCAGGACAAAAAAATCTTTCCACTAAAAAAGCTTTTGCGCTTTCTTTTGTTTATGTGCAGGGTATGGCCGTTACGTATGCGGCGCTGGGCCTTGTGGTTGCATCACTTGGTGGTCAAGTGCAAGGTTATTTGCAGCACCCATATGTATTGATTAGTTTCAGTTTATTATTCGTTTTACTCGCTATGTCGATGTTTGGTTGGTACGAAATAAAGCTCCCTAGCGGCATGATGAATAAGCTCACACAAGTAAGTAATAATCAAAAAGGTGGCAACTACATTGGCGTGTTTTTAATGGGGGTTTTATCGGGCTTAATTGCGTCACCTTGTACCACTGCACCATTATCAGCTGCGCTATTGTTTGTTGCGCAAAGCGGCGATTATTTAGTTGGCGGCTTAACTTTGTATGTGCTGAGTTTAGGGATGGGTATTCCGCTGCTGTTATTAGGCACCTCTGGCGGTAAATTATTGCCAAAAGCAGGCGGCTGGATGGAACAAGTTAAAACCCTGTTTGGTTTTATCATGCTGGTAGTGCCATTGATCTTGCTTGAACGTATTGTCGATGCAGACATCATATTACTTATGGCGGGCTTATTAGCATTAGCAACGGCCTTGTATTTACATCATTGGCAGAGCGCTCAAACACAAGGTAAGTTAAAAACTGCATTGTGGTTTGTTGCAACGTTATTAGTTGTTAGTGGTGTGAGCTTAACTAAAAACTATATATGGCCAACAGCGCAAGTTGTTAGTGCCGCAAATGGCGAGCAACAAGAGCGCGGCTTTAAATTAGTTGCTGACTTAGCTGAGCTCAAACAAGCAATAAATGATGCAAACAGTGGTGGTCGTTTAGTGATGGTCGATTTATATGCAGATTGGTGTGTTGCGTGTAAAGAGTTCGAGAAATACACTTTTCCTGACGCTAAAGTACAAGGTGAGTTTGCAAACTTTGAGTTGTTAAAAATTGATTTGACCGAAAGTGATGATAAAACAATTGCTGTAATGGAAGAGTTTTCGGTATTTGGTTTACCCAGTATTTTGTTTTTTGATACACAAGGTGAAGAGCTTGCAGCACAGCGTGTGACGGGCTTTTTAAATGCCAAGGACTTTGCTGAGCATTTAGCTAAAGTGAGAAATAGCGCTAAATAAACGTTTTTCGCACCGCTATTTTAAACGCCACTTTATATGAGTGGCGTTTTTGTTTTTGTGGTGGCTACTAGTGATTAGACCAGTATTTTGCTGCTATTTACATCGAACTGGCTATAATAGGTGGTTAACGTGAGAAATACTTGCTATTTTAGTTTTTCCCCTCTACATTTTGCGGGAATTTCTAATCAAAATGGCTTAACTCATTATTTATAGGATTATCGCGTATTATGGCTGCAAAATTTAAACTTTTAGTTATAAATGGCCCTAACTTAAACATGCTGGGTAAGCGTGAACCAGAAAAATACGGTTTACAAACACTTAGTGAGATTATGAGCGAACTAACTGAGTTTGCGCATGGTCTAGATGTTGAGCTAACGCATTTTCAAAGTAATAGTGAGCAAGCTTTAATTGAGCACATACATAGTGCATGGCAGGTCATTGATTACATTATTATCAACCCAGCGGCATTTACGCATACAAGCGTGGCTTTACGTGATGCGTTACTGGCTGTTGATATCCCGTTTTTTGAAGTGCACTTAACTAATGTGCACACGCGGGAAGCGTTTCGTCATCATTCATATTTTTCTGATGTGGCGCAGGGCGTGATATGTGGATTAGGCGCAATGGGTTATCGCGCAGCACTTGAAGCTGCGGTCAATCGGTTGCAAAACTCGAATTAATTTTAAACTAACAAACTAACAGGCGGGTCGTTCATGGATATTCGCAAGATCAAAAAACTAATTGAACTAGTAGAAGAATCAGGTATTGCTGAATTAGAAATCACCGAAGGTGAAGAATCAGTACGTATCAATCGTAATAATATGAGTGCAGGTCCTGCTTACGCTCCGCATTATGCACCACAGTACGCACCAGCACCAGCTCCAGCCCCTGCAGCTGCACCTGTTGCAAGCGCAGAAGCGGCAGCACCTGCCGGTCCTACTGGCCATCAAGTATTATCGCCAATGGTTGGTTCTTTCTATACAGCAGCTTCTCCTGAAGCGCCTTCATATGTAGAAGTGGGTTCACAAGTTAAAGTAGGTGATACGCTTTGTATCATCGAAGCGATGAAAATGATGAACCAAATTGAGTCAGATAAAGCGGGCACCGTGAAAGCGATTTTAGTTGAAAATGGCGAGCCAGTAGAATTTGATCAACCTTTATTCATCATTGAATAATAGCGCAACCTAAAAGGCCAACTCTAATGTTAGATAAAGTAGTCATTGCAAACCGAGGTGAAATTGCACTTCGTATATTGCGCGCCTGCAAAGAGCTTGGGATCAAAACGGTTGCTGTGCATTCAACGGCGGATCGCGATCTTAAGCATGTATTGCTTGCAGATGAAACAATATGTATTGGTAGACCTTCTGCCACTGAAAGTTACTTAGACATTCCGCGCATTATTGCGGCAGCTGAAGTAACCGATGCAGTTGCTATCCACCCGGGTTATGGTTTCCTTGCAGAAAACGCTGATTTTGCTGATCAAGTTGAACAAAGTGGTTTTGTGTTTATTGGTCCGCGCGGCGACACGATTCGTCTAATGGGCGATAAAGTATCTGCAATCGAAGCAATGCGTAAAGCTGGCGTACCATGTGTACCAGGTTCAGATGGTCCGGTATCGGATGATAAAGACCGCAACATGCAAATCGCTAAACGTATCGGTTACCCAGTGATCATCAAAGCCGCTGGTGGCGGTGGTGGTCGTGGTATGCGGGTTGTTCGCAGTGAAGCTGAGTTAATTGACTCAATCGCTTTAACGCAACAAGAAGCAAAACAGTTCTTTGGTAATAGCATGGTTTACATGGAAAAATTCCTTGAAAACCCACGTCATATCGAAGTTCAAGTATTGGCTGACGGGCAAGGTAATGCTGTTCACTTAGGTGAACGTGATTGTTCTATGCAACGTCGTCATCAAAAAGTAGTCGAAGAAGCGCCAGCACCAGGTATTACTGCTGAAGTGCGTAAGTTTATCGGTGAGCGTTGTACGCGTGCATGTATCGAAATCGGTTATCGTGGTGCGGGTACATTTGAGTTCTTATACGAAAATGGTGAGTTCTATTTCATTGAAATGAACACTCGTATTCAGGTTGAGCATCCAGTGACAGAAATGGTTACCGGTGTTGATTTGATCAAAGAGCAGTTAAAAATTGCAGCGGGCCAACCACTATCATTCACGCAAGACGATGTCGTTATTCGTGGTCATGCAATTGAGTGTCGTATTAATGCTGAAGATCCTGAAACGTTTATCCCGTCACCGGGTAAAATTACGCGTTTCCACCCAGCAGGTGGTTTAGGTATTCGTTGGGACAGCCATATTTATGCTGACTACACAGTGCCACCACACTATGATTCAATGATCGGTAAATTAATTACTTACGGTGAAAACCGTAATGTAGCAATTGCCCGTGCACGTAACGCATTGAATGAGCTTGTGATTGACGGTATTAAAACTAATACGTCATTACATAAGCGCATCTTAGCGGATGAAAACTTCCAAAATGGTGGTACTAATATCCACTATCTTGAGAAAAAATTAGGTCTATAGTCCTAATTACAAAAAAAACCGGCAACTTTGCCGGTTTTTTTGTGTCTATAAGTGTCGATTCTCGCCTTAGTAAAATAATCTGGTATGATTAACAAGTTATCGTTTTTAATACTATCCATGAGGTTAGAATGACGCACTGTGTTGGTTTTCAACTCGCTGATGAAGCTGCAACGGTTAAAATGGGCAATCAACTTGCTATGCTAATGGAGCAAGGTGCAGTTATTTACTTACACGGTGATTTGGGAGCAGGTAAAACCACTTTAACACGTGGTGTGATCCAAGGCTTTGGTCATCAAGGTAAAGTTAAGAGTCCAACTTATACGCTGGTGGAGCCTTATGAGTTGGCAACGGCCAATGTTTATCATTTTGATTTATATCGTTTAGGCGATCCAGAAGAATTAGAATACATGGGTATTCGAGATTATTTTTCGCCAACAGCTATTTGTGTGGTGGAATGGCCTGAAAAAGGCGGCGAGTTTATCCCAACACCAGACTTAGATATTACTTTACGTTATGTCGGCGATGCACGAGCAATTGAGATCCAAAGCATTAGCCCGCGTGGTCACAGTATCGTGGATAAACTCAAAAACCATAGTGAATAACAACAAATAACAAGGGTGTGAAGATACCGATGAGTCGAGTTGTCATAAAGTGGATGGGTGCTTTTTTGCTGTTAGCAATCAGTGCTAATCTCTATGCACAAAATACTATCAATAGTGTACGGGTGTGGCCATCGCCAGATAGTACGCGGGTAGTATTCGACTTAACGGATAAGCCCGACTTCAGTTATTTTATGCTAAAAAATCCACTGCGCTTAGTGGTCGATTTAGAAAATACAGATAAAATAAAAGACCTACCAACTATTCCCAGTAAGCATCAAATCGTCAGTAAACTACGTTACTCGAAAGCGAAAAGCAGCCAGGGGGTACGATTTGTTTTTGAGCTTACAGGGGCCGTTAAACCGGTGATTTTTGCACTGGCGCCAACGGGACCTTATAAAAATCGTTTAGTGGTCGACTTATATGACAAAAATCAACCAGAGCCAGTAGCTGCAACGAGTAATACTGCGGTTAAAAAGCGTGAGCTTAATCAACAACGCGATATTATTATTGCTATTGATGCAGGCCATGGCGGCGAAGACCCTGGGTCAATTGGCCCCTCTGGTACTTATGAAAAAGATATCACACTACAAATTGCCAAACGCTTAGAGCGGATGATTGATGCCGAGCGCGGGATGATTTCGCGAATGGTGCGAAGTGGAGATTACTTTGTCAAACTTAATACCCGCACTAGCCGTGCAAGGCAAAAAAAGGCTGACTTTTTAGTTTCAATTCATGCGGATGCATTTACTAGCCCGCAACCAAATGGCGCCTCTGTTTGGGTGTTATCACTTCGTCGTGCTAATTCAGAAATTGGTAAATGGATAGAAGATAAAGAAAAACATTCAGAGCTACTCGGTGGTGCTGCTGGAGTGATTAAAGACACGGCCAGTGAAAAGTACTTGGCGCAGGCGCTGTTGGATATGTCGATGGATCATTCGATGAAAACCGGTTTCAGCGTTGCTGAAGGCATGGTTCATGAGCTTAAAAAGGTCGCTAAGTTACATAAAAAGGAGCCGCAAGCGGCTAGCCTAGCGGTATTAAAGTCACCAGATATTCCATCTATTTTGGTCGAAACTGGGTTTATTTCAAACCCGCGAGAAGAAAAACTATTAAAAAGTGCTAATCACCAAGAGCGCTTAGCGAAAGCAATATTTACTTCTATCAAAAGTTATTATCTGAAAAATCCTCCGGATGATTCGCTGTTTGCGTCGTTAAAATCGCAATATCCCACTAAACATAAAGTTCGCCCTGGTGAGTCGTTAAGTTTGTTAGCTAGTCGCTATGGGGTATCGGTGGGTAAGCTTAAGCAAGTCAATCAATTAAAATCTAATACCTTGTTTATTGGTCAAGAGTTAGACATTCCGCAAAGTTAAAATCGTTAGGAACAGTATGAGTATTGAAATATTACCCGCGCGATTAGCTAACCAAATTGCTGCGGGCGAAGTGGTTGAGAGACCCGCATCTGTGGTCAAAGAACTCGTTGAAAATAGCCTAGATGCAGGCGCAACACGTATTCAAATTGATATTGAGCGCGGCGGTCATAAGCTTATTCGCATTAGAGATAACGGCTCAGGCATTGATAAAGACGAGCTCACGTTGGCGCTTTCTCGTCATGCTACTAGTAAATTAAAGTCCCTTGATGATTTAGAAAATATTTGTTCTTTGGGCTTTCGCGGCGAAGCATTGGCGTCTATTAGTTCGGTATCGCGTTTGACGCTTAGCTCAAAAACCAAACAGCAAGAGGCGGCTTGGCAAGCATTTGCGCAGGGGCGAGATATGGCGGTGCAGATTAAACCCACTGCTCACCCTGACGGCACCACCATTGAAGTTAAAGACTTATTTTTTAATACGCCCGCTAGACGTAAATTTTTACGCACCGAAAAAACCGAGTTTACTCACATCGATGAGTTAATAAAGCGTATTGCCCTGAGCCGTTTTGATGTGTCAATTACCCTCACCCATAACGATAAAGTTGTGCGTCAATATCGTGCTAAAACCGACCCTGCACAGGCTATTGCTCGGGTCGCTCAGGTTGCAGGTAAAGCCTTTGCTGAGCAGGGGTTATATATTGAGTCAGGCGATACAGGCTTGCAGCTACATGGTTGGGTGCTACCGGTTGGATCGAGTAATACTACGCAATATACCTATGTAAATAATCGTATGATGCGCGATAAGCTTATTTCTCATGCCATTCGCCAAGCGTTCGAAGAAGTCGCAGGCCAAGAAGAGCTACCGGGCTTTGTTATTTATATCGACATTGATCCGCGTCAAGTGGATGTAAACGTGCATCCTGCGAAACACGAAGTGCGTTTTCATCAAGGTCGCTTAGTGCATGACTTTATTCTGCAGGCAATTAAACAAGTCGTGGTGCCGCTTCAAGATGAGTTTGCTGTTGTTAATCAGCATGTTGATTCGCAACACAGTGATGCTAAAGCAGCGCATACAGCAACACCCGCTCACTCCAGCAATACAGCAGGCAGTTTGTTTGATTATCCTAAGTCGCACTTACAACCAGCGGAGCAAGCTCGCTACGGTGCTAATTTAGCACCTAGTGGTGGTGGATATGCAGGTTCAAGCGAGCGAAGCAAGCAAGCGAGCCGGACAAATCATCAAGATGTGAGTGCGTTTTATCAAGGGGTCAATGAGCAACACGCCAGCCATTTTGATCAACCCATTGGCGTTACTCAAGAAGTAGCACCATTGTTACAGACGCAAAGTGCGCAGCCGTTGCTGGTACAAAGTGATGGCGGTTGTGTATTTAGCCTGCAACAGCAATTATATTGCTCACACTTTAAATATTTATTAGTCAATGATTGGCTTGAGCTTATTGCTGAGCAAGGCAGCTTAGAAGGAAAAGCCTTACTATTGCCTGTGCGAGTTAATATCAGTAAAGAAGACAGCCAAAGCTTAACACAGCAACAATCATGGTTTACCTTGCTGGGCTTTGAGTTATTGATTGAAAAGCAATTTGTGATGGTTAAAAAGTTGCCACAGAGTTTGTATCTGCTTGATGTGAGCCAAGCCGTAGATGCGCTATTAAAAGCCACTAAGGCTGAGCTTAATAGTGTGGAGCAATGGCTAAACTGGCAGCTTAGCCAAGTGCCCGAGCGCTTTTTTGCCAGCCAAGCTTTTGCCTTGGCGGTTACGCGAATGCAAAATAATCCGCAAACAATCCAGCGTTTATCTGCAAAAGCAGTTAAAATAGATTTAAGTTATTTTTTAGTACAGTTAGATTAAGGTTATCGAGTTGAGTAATTTACCGGTCATTTTTTTAATGGGCCCAACCGCTGCAGGCAAAACTGCATTAGCAATCGCCTTATGCCAACATTTAAAAACTGAAATAATCAGCGTCGATTCAGCCTTAGTGTATAAAGATATGAATATAGGTACGGCAAAACCTGATCAACATGAGTTAGCGCTTGCGCCACATCATTTAATTGATCTAATCGACCCTAGCGAAAGTTACTCAGTAGCTGATTTTCGTCGTGATGCAATTGAAAAGATTGACCAATTTCACCAACAAGGTAAAGTGCCTGTATTAGTTGGTGGTACAATGATGTACTTTAAAGCATTAATTGATGGATTATCGCCATTACCTGAAGCATGTCCGATAGTACGAGCAGAGCTTGAGCAACAAGCCAAGCAACATGGCTGGCCGGCACTTTATAAAGAGCTTGAGATAATTGATCCGCAAGCGGCACAAAAAATGAGCGAGAATGACTCGCAACGTATTAACCGCGCCCTTGAAGTTTACCGATTAACAGGTAAAACAATGACTGAATTACAAAAAAGTAAGCAGCCGAGTTTACCGTATACTTTTCATCAATTTGCTATTGCGCCTGATGATCGCGCCGATTTACACCAGCGAATTGAACAAAGGTTTAAAATAATGCTTGAGCAGGGGTTTGAAAATGAAGTTTCATCCCTATATCAACGTAAGGATTTACACCCTAACTTACCTTCCATTCGTTGCGTGGGTTATAGACAAATGTGGGATTACATTGCTGGCGAGATTGATTACGATGAAATGGTCTTTCGCGGTATTGCAGCAACACGACAGCTTGCTAAGCGTCAATTGACGTGGCTAAGAGGTTGGCCCGATGTAACGTGGTTAACAACGGGTGATGAAGAAAACTTGCAACGTGTTGTAAGTTCGCTAAGCTAGTAGTAGTTGAAACTTTTTAGCTTTGTTAAATGAGTTCAGCCACTTAATTATAATAACACCTAGAACGAAGGAAAATAACATGGCAAAAGGCCAATCGTTACAAGACCCATTTTTGAATGCGCTACGTCGTGAGCGTATTCCAGTATCAATCTTTTTGGTTAATGGCATCAAACTACAAGGTAAGATCCAGTCATTTGATCAATTTGTTATTTTACTAGAAAACACCGTGAATCAAATGGTGTATAAACATGCGATTTCTACCGTAGTTCCTGCTCGTGCTGTTAACTTCCAAGGTATTCAAGGAAGCGAAGACGGTGAAGAGCCTGAAGCTGGAAATTTTTAAATTAGGAGCATAATGTTTGTTTGACCGTTATGAAGCCGGCGAACAGGCAGTCTTAGTTCATATCGACTTTCCAAAAGAAGGGGATCGTGAAGATCTTCATGAATTGGAAATGTTGGTATCTTCTGCTGGTGTTAGCAGTTTGGCGGTTGTGCAAGGCAGCCGTCAAGCACCACATCCGAAACTATTCGTCGGTACCGGAAAGGCTGAAGAAATCGCTGAGATTGTCAAAATCCACAACGCAGATGTCGTCATTTTTAATCATCAACTCAGACCGTCACAGGAACGCAATTTAGAACGCGTTTGCCAATGTCGTGTGCTTGATAGAACGACGCTTATTCTTGATATTTTTGCGCAACGTGCACGTACCCATGAAGGTAAGTTGCAGGTTGAGCTAGCACAATTGCGTCATATGTCGACGCGTTTGATCCGAGGCTGGACGCATCTTGAACGCCAAAAAGGCGGGATCGGTTTGCGCGGGCCTGGTGAAACTCAGCTAGAAACAGATCGACGTTTATTGCGAGTTCGTATTCAAAGTATTCGCGCGCGTTTAGAGAAAGTGGCAGTGCAGCGTGAGCAAGGTAGACGTGCTCGTAACCGCAATGAAATTCCTACGGTGTCGTTGGTAGGGTATACCAATGCGGGTAAGTCGACGCTATTTAATCGCATTACTAACTCTAATGTGTATGCTGCTGATCAACTGTTCGCGACGCTTGATCCAACTTTACGCAAACTCGAAATAGAAGATGTTGGTTCGATAATTTTAGCCGATACCGTTGGCTTTATTCGCCATTTACCCCATGACTTAGTTGCCGCATTTAAAGCGACGCTAACCGAAACTCGTGAAGCTGATTTACAACTTCATGTGGTCGATGTTGCGGATCATCGTCGTAAAGAGAATATTGAACAGGTACAATCGGTTCTTAAAGAAATAGAAGCTGATGAAGTGCCGCAATTGTTGGTTTACAACAAAATTGATGCGCTTGAAGATATTGAACCACGTATTGACCGTGATGATGAAGGCATGCCTATTAGAGTATGGTTGTCGGCACACAGTGGCGCAGGGTGTGAACTATTGTCTGAAGCTATCAGCGAGCTGTTAGCAAAGAAAATGTTTGTTCATACGCTTAAATTAGCTCCGCAATATGGTCGTTTACGTGCTGCGTTGTTCAATTTAAATGCCGTGCATCAAGAAGACTTTGATGAACAGGGTCATTGGTTACTTGCTACTCGACTGCCTATGGTAGAATGGAATCGTTTAAGAAAAGAGTTTGGTCCTGAAATCGACGCTTTTATTTCGTAATTCGAAAAAACTACTGCACAATGTCATTTTTAGTATGAGAACTGCAGTATTTTTGTTAGATTTAACGTAATTACCTAAATTATTTAGATAACAATGGAGTATAGCTATGGCCTGGAATGAACCGGGTAATAATGGCAATGACAAAGATCCGTGGAACAAAAAAGGCGGACGTGATCAAGGCCCACCTGACTTAGACGAGGTGTTTCGTAAATTCAGCAGCAAGTTTGGTGGCTTATTTGGCGGTAATAAATCCGGCAATGGCGGCGGCGGACTTGGTGGAGCTGGTCTTTCATTTGTACTGATCATTGCTGCAATTGTATGGGCATTGAGCGGTATTTATACCGTGAAAGAAGCAGAGCGCGGCATCGTTTTACATTTTGGTCAATTTGACCGCATTGCAGATCCAGGTCTGCGTTGGAAAATGACGTTTATTGAAACGGTAATTCCGGTAGATATTGAAGCCGTTCGCTCATTATCGACGTCTGGTTTTATGCTCACTGAAGATGAAAACGTGGTAAGCGTTGAGTTTCAGGTGCAATACCGTGTAATTGACCCTTTCCTATACAAATTTAGTGTAACTAATGCTGATTCTAGCTTAGAAGAAGCGCTAGAGAGTGCACTGCGTTATGTTGTTGGTCATTCAAAAATGGACCAAGTATTAACAAATGGCCGTGAGGTTGTGCGTCAAAATACCTGGGATGAACTGAATAAAATCATCGAACCGTATAACTTAGGCTTGATCGTAACTGACGTTAACTTTAAAGACTCACGCCCACCGGCTGAAGTTAAAGACGCGTTTGATGATGCCATTGCCGCACAAGAAGATGAACAACGTTTTATTCGTGAAGCTGAAGCATATGCGCGTGAAATTGAGCCACGTGCTCGTGGTCAAGTTACCCGTATGACGCAAGAAGCTGAAGGTTACGGCGAGCGCATTATTTTAGAAGCACAAGGTGAAGTCGCGCGTTTTGAAAAGCTATTACCTGAATATCAGGCTGCTAAGCGTGTAACCCGTGAGCGTTTATATATTGATGCCATGGAAGAAGTGCTAGGTAACAGTTCAAAAGTGTTAGTTGATGTTAAGGGCGGCAATAATATGATGTATTTACCGCTTGATAAAATCATGGATAAGCAAGGGAACGCAACCCGTGTTGCATTACCTAGCTCAAGTGATATTAACGACTTACGCAATAAAGTTAATACATCGCGCAATAGCACTGTGAACTCAAGTTCAGACCGCTTTGGTGCTGATCGCTTTAACGACGGGAGATAAGCGCAATGAAAAACTTTAGTTTAGTTATATTACTAGCGGCCGTTGTGTTGTCTTTTTCGTCAGTGTTCGTAGTACCTGAAGGGCAAAAAGCAATTGTTATGCTATTCAGCAAAGTGCAAAAAGACAGTGATGATAAAGCAATTGTTTATGGTCCTGGCTTACAATTCAAAGTACCTTTCTTTAGTCAAGTACGCCGTATTGATGCGCGTATTCAGACATTAGATGGTGCACCGGATCGTTTTGTTACTAGCGAGAAAAAAGACTTAATAGTTGATTCGTTTGTAAAATGGCGTGTTAGTGATTTTAGTGCTTTTTACTTACGTGCCCGTGGTGATAAGCAATACGCTGAAGCACTACTTAAGCAAAAAGTAAATAATGGTCTACGTACTAACTTTGGTTCACGTACTATCCGTGAGATTGTTTCCGGTGAACGTAGCGAGTTAATGGAAGAAGCATTAGTTCAAGCTTCTGAAAGTGCTCAAGAGCTAGGTATTGAAGTACTTGATGTACGTGTTAAGCAAATCAATTTACCGTCAGAAGTGAGTAATTCGATTTACCAACGTATGCGTGCAGAGCGTACTGCTGTTGCTAAAGAGCATCGCTCTGAAGGTCAAGAAAAAGCCGAAACGATTCGTGCTGACATTGACCGTCGTGTCACAGTAATGCTGGCTGATGCTGAGCGTAATGCCCGTACCGTTCGCGGTGAAGGCGATGCAAAAGCTGCGGCTATTTATGCCAATGCGTACAATAAAGATGCTGAATTCTTTGGTTTTGTACGTTCATTAGAGGCCTATAAAAAGACCTTTAAAGATAAGCAAGACGTAATGGTATTATCACCAGACAGTGACTTCTTTAGATATATGAAAGGTGCTGCAGCGCAGTAATCTTTTTCTAAATCTAGCACAAATCCAAACCCTGTGTATGCAGGGTTTTTCTTTTAGTAAGATGAATTTTTATGAGTAACTTAATGTTATTCAACCAGTTAATTTTTATTGCAAAGGTCGTTGTACGACTGCGCAGAAAAAATAACCTAAACGGGGGTGATCTTTCCCCTCATTATCTGGTAAAATCTCGTCCTAATTTTTTCTAAGTGAATTTACAATGGGTAAAAACGTTGTTGTATTAGGCACCCAATGGGGTGACGAAGGTAAGGGTAAGGTAGTTGACCTCCTTACAGACAAAGCATCTTTAGTAGTTCGTTACCAAGGTGGCCATAACGCTGGTCATACACTGGTAATCGAAGGTGAAAAGACAGTTTTACACCTTATTCCATCGGGTGTATTACGTGACAATGTTAAGTGTGTGATTGGTAATGGTGTTGTTGTTTCACCAGAAGCGCTAATGAAAGAGATTGGCATGCTTGAAGAACGTGGCGTACCAGTACGTGAACGTTTATTGATCAGTGAAGCATGTCCGCTTATTTTGCCTTTCCACATCGCATTAGATGTAGCTCGTGAAAAAGCACGTGGTAATAAAGCGATTGGTACAACAGGTCGCGGCATAGGTCCTGCTTATGAAGATAAAGTAGCCCGTCGTGGTTTGCGTATCGGTGACTTATTCAACCCTGAATTATTCGCTGCGAAGCTTAAAGAAGTATTGGAATACCATAACTTCACTTTAGTAAATTATTACAAAGTAGATGCGGTAGATTTCCAACAGACGTTTGATGATGCAATGGCTGTTGCAGATATCCTTAAAGCAATGGTTGTTGACGTAACTGAGTTACTTGATCAAACGCGTCTAGCGGGCGACAACATCTTGTTTGAAGGCGCGCAAGGTACATTACTTGATATCGATCACGGTACTTACCCATATGTAACGTCTTCAAATACTACTGCTGGTGGCGTTGCTACAGGTGCTGGTTTTGGTCCGTTAAATCTTGATTATGTACTAGGTATTATCAAAGCTTACACCACGCGTGTTGGTTCTGGTCCTTTCCCTACCGAGCTTTACGACGGTTTAGAAAAACAAGACCCAGTTGGTAAGCACTTAGGTACCGTAGGTCATGAGTTTGGTGCAACGACTGGTCGCTTACGTCGTACTGGTTGGTTAGATGCTGTGGCTATGCGCCGTGCAGTACAAATTAACTCTATCTCAGGTTTTTGTTTAACTAAACTAGACGTGTTAGATGGTCTAGAAACACTAAAAATCTGTACTGGTTATCAGTTAGAAGATGGCACTATCACTAATGTGACGCCACTTGCTGCTGAAGGTTATGATAAAGTAACGCCAGTTTATGAAGAGATGCCTGGTTGGACTGAAAATACAGTGGGTGCTACTACTGTTGAGCAGCTACCAAAAGCGGCACTTGATTACATCAAACGCATTGAAGAAATCACCGGTGTACCTGTTGATATTATTTCTACAGGTCCTGACCGTGTAGAAACTATGGTATTACGCAGTCCGTTTGCATAATTACTAATAGTACTAAAAAAGCTGCCTTGTGCAGCTTTTTTTGTGTCTGGGGATAGTGTTTATAATAAATAAGCTATTTATAAATTTCATTATGGAACGATCTTTGTATAAACTTTAGCAAGATGGTTTTTAATTTAAAGTGACCTAAATGCGTTTGTTAACTTGTTTATCATTAGTGCCGTTATCGTTTTTACTGGCAAGCCACGCTAAGTCTGAAGAGACCATAGCTGCCGTGCCACTATATACAGAAACTGAGCTGCTCGCTTTGATCAATAGTAATACACACCTTGCACGAGTAAAAGCAGATGACTGTCAGTTAGTACAAGATATCGAAGCACGAGCCAATAAAATGGCACTGCCTTCTTATCAATTTTTATATGGCGATATGCTGGCGTATGCGGTGTGTGTTGATCGTAATGTAGAGCTTGGTGTGTATTATATGCGTCAAGCAGCGCAGCAAGGCTTAGCGGCGGCATTAGAGCAACTCGGGCGATACTATGACACGGGTCGATTGGTGCAAAAGGATAAAGCGCTTGCTGTGACTTACCTACGTGAAGCTTCATCACAAGGTAATTTAAAAGCACAATTGCGGTTAGTTAATTTATTTAATCAAGGCTATGGCAGTCCACGTGATTACGAAGACGCATATCGTTGGTTATTTCATAGTATGGTTGCAGATAAAGCAACCCATAAAAAGATTGAACGCTCGCTAGCCCAATTGGCGCAAAAAATGCCCGATAGTGTTGTCGCGCGAGCACGCTTGCCGATGTAGGTATGAGCTGATCAGTTAGCAAGTTGAAAGTAAAAGGGCTAGGTGTGATACCTAGCCCTTTTCGTTTTACTCTTTTATTTCTTTCGGTTCTTTGTTTTTGCCATTATTAGGATCTTTCAATACCGACATTTTTGGTGGCAGCATCGCGACGACACGTTCACCTTCTTGCGGCGGTTTTTCCATATTAATAGTAAACGGACGCAGTTTGATAGGGCTATCATCATCACTGTCTTTGTCACCATTGAGGATGAATAACGGAATTGCATCGCTGTTCATCTCTTGGTATTTGCCCCAGTTAAACTCTTCAGAAATTCGCGTTACACTGACCTTGCCGCCTTTGGCAATTAAGCTACTTAAACGTGCATAAGAGCCGCTGTCACCAAACAAAATTTGCCGAGATAGAAACGTCGCGCTGTCTTTGTTTGCTTTGGCGTGAGAGGTAGAAGAACGCAATGAAAAGACGTTCTTTTCATTCAATAAATGTGAAAAATACTGCACGCCTAGCGCGTTATGATGGCGGTTTGGCGAAAGCGCCATTACGCTGCGTAGAGTTGTCAGGGGTAAGTAACGTTCAGCATGTTCTGATTGCGGGTTACCATAATAACAAGGCAGCCCATCCATACGTGCCATGCGGCAGTTTTCCCAAGCTGGATCTGATAAGTGTACTTGAATATTTTGCTCTTTTAGCCCACAAGCAATGGCACGAGCGACATGGTTTGCACCAATGATCAAAATAGTATTAGGTGAAGGCTGACGAACACCTAATAGCTTCGCAATCGGAATCGCAGTTAAGCTTTGCAGAACTACTGTGATAATGATAACGGTAAAAATCAGTGGCACCATTTTCTCGGCGTCAGCAACACCAGCTTCCATCATACTAATAGCAAAAACAGAGCCTACCGCTGCTGCGACAATACCGCGCGGAGCAATCCACGCGAGTACTAAGCGAGATTTAATTGGTAGCTCAGTGCCGAAAGTGGAGATCGCAATACACAATGGGCGAGCGATAAATAATACGATAGCCAAAAAGATAAACACATCGGCATCAAGCATCATTAAATCAGCTAATTCTAAACGCGCAGCAAGCAAAATGAATAAGGTTGAAATTAAGATCATAGACAGATCTTCTTTAAACTCTAAAACAGAATCAATTTCTAAATCGTCTTGGTTCGCTAACCAAATACCAAATACAGTAACCGCTAATAGACCTGACTCATGGCTCAAATGATTTGAGACTGTAAAGCTAATAAGTACCAGAGCTAAGATGCCGAATTTATGTAATTCAAATGGTAGCCATTCGCGGCGGATCAGTAACGTTGTAAGCCAACCTGCGACCACACCAATAGATAAACCGACTCCTAAGGTTTTAAACAAGGCGATTACGGTATGGATAAACACTTCACCTTGACCAACTAGCATTACCGCTTCAAATACTAAAACCGCAAATAAAGCACCAATTGGGTCAATAACAATGCCCTCCCAGCGTAGTATGCGATCAATGTCTTGGGTTGGCCGCATTGAGTTTAATAGCGGTGCAATAACTGTTGGGCCAGTAACAACCAATACCGCACCGAGCACCGCTGCTACACGCCAGTTGAGTTCTAAAATCCAATAGGCACTTAGGCTTATCACTATACAAGTCGTAATCATGCCAATAGAGCACAAGTTACGGACTACCTTGCCAATACCTTTGAGTTCTCGAAAGTGTAGAGTTAAAGAACCTTCAAATAAGATCACCGCAACACTGAGCGAGACCACAGGAAAGAGTAAATCACCAAGCAGTGCATCTGGATCAAGTAAACCCGTAGCAGGGCCAAGCAATAGGCCTGTAAGTAACAAAAATAAAATAGCTGGGACACGAAAACCCCATGCTATCCATTGGGCGAGAACCGAACATAGAGCGATCCCTGCGATATAAATAGCTGACATAGATGAAGTATTCCTTATTTATTACAACAGTTAGGAGTAAACCTTTCGATACTTATAATACAGGGGTATACACGTGTATGTTAATTTTTCCTAATAGAATTTTAGCTGTTTACGAACTTATTTGTAGAAGAAATGATAATTTATTGGTTTTGAAATATTTGAAACAAATTAAACTCTGTTTAACTAACTGAATCTTATAGACTTTAAAATTTATTAGCTGCAATAGTAAGCCGAGTGAATAAAATATAGTCTTGATCTTTAGGCTAAAAGTAGCGTAATATAGTTAGTGTTCAAACAATTAGTCATCTAATTAGTTACTTGTTAGGTCTAAGCGAATACATATAGTTATTTTTAAGTTGCTTTAAATTACAACAACTTAGATTGAGGTCACTATATTTATATGCTTAAAAATCAATTTGTTAATTGTTTTGAATGCAGTTTGTACAATTTTACTCATTTTTAGTAATTAGTTAATTTGAACATAAATTACATTTTATTGTGATTCATATTGTTTGAGTTGAACTGTTACTTACTCAATATTTGACACCCATCGTGGTGAGCAAATCTCGGTCCTTGAGTCATCACCCTATCTGTTGGTGTACCAGACTTTAGAGGCTCTATGTATGTTGTTAATAAAAAAGCTTCACACAGCTTTTTACAGCGATGCATAAACAACACTTTTTATTTACTTTATAACTGTTCAGTCTTAATGATTGAGCCAAAGTTATGCTATATCTAACGCACTTTGTTAATTAACTAAGTGAGCGTTTCCGGCTGAGTATTAAAAAGTGATGGCTAAAGAAAGTGAGCAAAAGCAAGTGCAAATTGTTAACTCGTAACCTAGGTAAACACTAGGTGGTTGTTTTCAGATTTATCCAAACTAGGGTAAGTCACAGTTAAAATGGAAAGTTGAACATTTATGCAAAAGTTAAATTGGCGACGTATCGTATTAAAAGTAGGTAGCGCATTGATTGCACCTGATCAAGATGGTTGTCGCTCACGCTATTTATTAACCATCGCTCAGTTTATTGTTCGTTGTCGTAGTCAAGGAATTGAAGTTATTTTAGTTTCGTCAGGCTCAGTTGCCGCTGGCGCGCATTTATTTCCGAAGACACAAGAGCGCACTGTGGCAATGAAAAAAGCCATGGCAGCAGCAGGGCAAACCGAAATGATGGCTATGTGGGACCGCTTTTTTGATTTCCCATCGGCGCAGATTTTATTAACTCATGGTGACTTACGTGACCGTGAGCGTTATGAGAGTATTAGAGAAACTGTTTTCACTTTGTTGGATCATGGTGTGCTGCCAATCATGAATGAAAATGATACGGTGACAACTGATGATTTAAAAGTCGGTGATAATGATAACTTATCGGCAATGGTCGCTGCAGCAGCTGATGCTGATGCATTGATGATTTTTTCAGATGTGGATGGGCTTTATGATAAAAACCCTAATCTGCACGATGATGCAATATTACTGCCTGAAATTAAATCAATTGATGAATCAATCTATGCTATGGCAGGATCTGCTACCAGTGCGGTTGGTACAGGTGGTATGAAAACTAAAATTGAAGCAGCTGAAAAAGCGACTTCACATGGTATTACTACTTATATAATTAATGGTTTTAAAGAGCAGACATTTACAAAACTGCTGGAAGGTGAGAACCCAGGTACTATTTTCTTACCATACGAAAAACCGATGCAAGAAGCTGTTCACTGGATGACTCATACTGCAAGTGAGCAAGGTGAAGTCGTTGTCGCAGGTTCATACGATGAATCTTTAGAAGGTGAAACTGGCTGTATCCGTGGCGATGAAATTGTCGCAGTGCATGGTGAGTTTGCAATTGGCGATACCATTTTGGTACGTAGCAGCGACGGCACTCGATTAGCCAAAGCAACTGCAAATTACAGTAGTTGTTTATTGAATTTTATAGCTGATAACGAACAAAGCGAATTTAGCGACAAGATGCAAGATTCGATTGGTCCCGTTATTTCAGAGAAAGATATCGCATTATTGGAGAAGTCATGAGTTTAATTACAGATATTTCACGTCAGGCAGCAAAAGCGGCACATCAGTTAGCCTTACTCGATACCGAGACTAAAAATCAGGTGCTACTGGATATGGCTGCAGCATTACGCCAACAAAAAGCATTTATTATTAAAGAAAACGAAAGTGATTTAGCCGCAGCCCGTGATAACAATCTAGCAGCCGCTATGATTGACCGTTTAACGCTTAATGACGAACGTATTGAAGCGATGGCTGAAGGCATTGAAGTGATAGTAAGCCTTGATGATCCGGTGGGTCAATTACGCGATATTACTGAACGTCCTAACGGGATTAAAATTCGTAAAATGCGCGTACCACTTGGTGTGGTATGTATGATTTATGAAGCGCGTCCAAATGTAACCGCTGATGCTGGAGCGTTATGCTTCAAATCAGGTAATGGGGTTATTTTACGTGGTGGTAAAGAGGCGCTTAAAAGCTCGCAAGCAATTGCTAGTGTTATGCATCAAGTATTAGAGCAGCATAATTTACCGGCAGCGTTAATCTCCGTTATTCCAGATCCAGACCGCGGATTATTAATGGAATTGATGCAGCAACGTGACAGCATTGACTTAATTATTCCACGCGGCGGCGAAGGGCTAATTAACTTTGTAACAGATAACAGTACAATTCCTGTGATCCAGCATTTTAAAGGTGTATGTCATTTATACGTGGATAAAGACGCTGACTTAGAAGTGGCGATTAACTTGCTACTGAACGGTAAAACTCAGCGTACTGGCGTATGTAATGCATTAGAAGGACTTGTCGTTCATCAGGATGTTGCCGATGAGTTTTTAAATTTATGTGCTGTTGTATTACGCCAAGAAGGTGTAAAAATAAATGCAGATAGCCAAGCCGCACAATATTTTGATGATGCAACAGTGCTTGCGCCAGAGGAATTTGGCGAAGAATATTTAGATTTAGAAATCGCGATTCGTGTAGTACCGGATTTTGCTGGTGCAATTGAGCATATTGCGCAATTTGGTTCAAACCATACGGAAGTTATTTGCACTAAAAACCAAGCCGCGGCTGAATTGTTCCAGCGCAGTGTTGATGCCTCAGTAGTGATGGTTAATACCTCATCACGCTTCTCTGATGGTTCACAGTTAGGTTTAGGTGCAGAGATTGGTATCGCAACGTCAAAACTACACGCTTACGGTCCAATGGGCTTAGAATCATTAACGACGGAGAAATACCTCGTCAATGGTGTAGGTCAAATTCGCGAATAATTGGTGGTCGAATAACCAAATTAAAATGCCGAGTTTATGCTCGGCATTTTTGATCGTAAATACCATGCAGCGCACAACTGATAGCTAAAAAATAACTAACATAAAATAAACAGTTTTTTGATTAAAATGACAAAGATTTAAAAATTGAATTTGGCATGAGAGGCATAGTGATAAAAATTGAAGAGTAGGAAAGTGGTGGAGCTAAGCAGGATCGAACTGCTGACCTCCTGCGTGCAAGGCAGGCGCTCTCCCAGCTGAGCTATAGCCCCACATTCCTAAAGTTACGAATTTCGTAACCTACTTGAGGTTCCGTTTCAAGCGGGACGAACTTTAATGAGATTTCTAAATTTGGTCAAGTATTATTTATATATTTTTTGAATTTTTACGCAAACAATGAATTTTTGGTAGACTAACGGTCACTGGATAACAGGAATGATACTAATAATGAAAAAATACGCGTTGATGTTACTCGTTTTACTCTGTGGTTGTGCTAGCCAAAGTGATGAGCCGCCTTTTGAAATTAATAATAAACAGTTACACACTAAATTAGATGAGCAAGGTAATAAGATTTTTGCTTATGTGGTATCGGTTAAAGCCAATAGTCGCGCAAATTTAAACTTAGATCGACCACTGACACGCCAGCAATTTAAAAACTTTGCAGAGCAAGAATATTTTGAAGAATCAAATAGCTTAAAATTAGAATTAGAAGATCAAGCCGTGCACTTATTAAAACAAGAGTTGCATGACAAAAAATATTGTCGCAACGATAAATATGAGATAAATGAAGTATTGTGGCGAGATTTAAGTGTACGCTTGATGGGGCGTTGTTTATAAATGTTAGCGGATAAAAGTAAATTAGCGGCGCTGTTAGCGCATTTAAATATCAATTATGACGTTATCGAACACCCTGCATTACATAGTAGTCTTGCTGCAGATGAATTAATGGTGGAACGGCCCGGAACGCGATTAAAAAACTTATTTTTGCGTGATAACGAAGGTAAAAAGCATTTTTTGGTGATCACCGCACATGACAAGCAGTTAGACTTAAAATCACTGGCTAAATATCAAGGCTTGTCACGCTTAGGGTTTGCCTCTGATGAGCGCTTAGCACGCTTTTTAAAAGTCGCACCTGGATGTGTATCTATGCTTGCTCTGATGAATGATAAGCAAAATGATGTCACTTTATGGCTTGACCAAGACATATGGTTTGGTGATCTATTTCATTGTCATCCATTTGAGAACACCCAAACATGGTTATTAAAAAAAGCCGATTTAGACGCTTTTTTTGCCACCACAGGGCATCAACCTAAAGTGGTTTTTTTACCCGCTAGATAAGCCGAACTTACTAAAATTAATCCGCATATACAGACTGATAATAACGAGGCCATAAATGCGATATGGCCAAGTTGTTGATATACCAAGCCAGGTACAAAAGAGCCTAAAGCCCCGCCACTATAATAAAACGACACATAAGCACCATTAGTGACACTCGGTGGTGCACTGCTTATTTTATTAACCAGCGGCGCTGCGGTTGAATGAATAATAAACATCGCGCCGCAAAAACCAGTGAATGCCAGTAAAAAAATCACTAATTGTGAGCTCATCAAAAATACTAGTGTAGTGCTGTAAAAAGCAAATATAGCAGACAATAAATGCCACGGTGAAATACTCTTTTTTAATAACCAAGGAGTCGCAATAGAGGCGAGGGCGCCAATCAAGTAACCGCTATAAACTAAGCCAATATCACGGGTATTAGTAATTAAAAAAGTGTCTTGTAAAATGAACGGTAAATAATTTAATAACGCAGCAAAGCAAAAAAACATACAAAACACCGCACCATATAATTTTAATACCGCAGCATTCGCGAGCTGTTTTAAATAATTTAATGGGGAAAGAGTGCTGTTAACAATGGCTGTTTGATTACGTGGAATACTCAATGCAAAGCTAATTAAACCTGCGGCAATAACAAAATAGAAGCTTTGCCAAGTCCATAAATCAGCAAAAATAGCCGCTAACACTCGGCCAAAGTAACCCCCAGCAATTGTACTACCAATATAGAAGGTCATATTCTTTTGCAAACTATCAGCTTGATAAGTGCTGCCTATGTAAGTGGTCATTGCTGTGAGTGCGGCAGGCAAGGTTAAACCTTGTAAAAATCGTAGTAACAGTAATAACTTAAAACTGGGAGCGTAGGCAAAAGCAACACAGGTAACAGCTAGTACTAGCATCGCGTAGCGAAGAATTGTTAAAGGGTTACGTTTAGCTAGTAATAAGCCGTATACCAAAGGAGCAATCGCCAAAGGGAGCATAGTTGCCGTCATCAAGCTACCTGCGGTTGCAGGACTAACTGAAAATTGCTCTGCAAATAAACTTAATAATGGCTGCGGTGCATAGAGCACGAAAAAGATAAACAGCGAGCAAACTAATAAATGACCGAAACGCATTTTATTGGCCCTACTACAAAAACCACAGCTTAACCTGATTGATATTAAATTCAACCTCAACGCGTTCTTTAAGTGGTTACTTTTATTCTAGAAATAAGTATTTATTGCGCTAAATCAGGTTTTCAATCACAACACTTTGCTAGATTAATGGTCACAGCACTATGATTTGTTTTAATTGGTGATTATACCCAAGCCACCTCAAGATGCAGAATTCAGCGTTTCACAGGGGCTTAATATCAAGGCGTTACTTTGCAAGAATGGCAGTCCCTTTTAAGAAGTAACAACGCTGAGAGTAAGTTCCTGTGAAACGCCCAACGGGTTGGTTTAAAAGCGATTTATACTGCGTTATTGATTTTAGCAATAGACCCACTATTACTTGCAATCAATGCCTTGCCTAAATCGCTTTTAATTCCAACTGAAACTCGCATCTTGAGGTGGTTTGGGTATAAAATAAAGCTAATATCAGTTTTTAATGGAACAAAGCTATGGGTTCATTACAAGACCAATTGCTACAAGCAGGATTAACCACATCACATAAAGCTAAAGTTGCTAAAAGTGAAAAGCGTAAGCAACAAAAAAAGCCAAAAAAAGGGGCGACCAGTAACCCTAGTGATCTGCAAAAGCATATTCAGCAAACAAAGTTAGAACAGCAGAAAAAAGCAGAAGAATTAAATCAAGCTCGCCAAGGTGAGTTAAAGCAACGTGAGCAAGTTGCCCGCGTAAAGCAGATATTAGAACATCATAATCAAGATTCGATTCGTGGTGAGCGGACTTTCAATTTTACTTACGAAAATAAAGTCAAAGAGCTCGACGTAAATGAACAAACGCAAAAAGCCTTGTCAGGTGGCCGACTGGCAATTTGTGTATTGGAAGGGCAGTTTTTTGTACTTGAAGATGAGCCAGCCCGTAAAGTGGCAGAAGTTGATGAAAAGTACATCGTGTTTCATGTAGAGCCTGAAGACAAAGGCAAAGATGCTGATGACCCATACGCTGATTTTGAAGTACCAGATGATTTAGTGTGGTAGCCTAAGAGATGACTTGAACAGCGTGTTTGGTGATCTACTTGGTGTATAAATTACGTACATATGTGATGTACAAAGATCCATTATTATGGTCTACAATTAAGCTAATAATTTTTATAAACCGTCAAAAAGAAGAGAAAATACAATGAGCAAGATAACAAAATTACTCTTAGGTGCAAGCCTCTCTATGGTTGCTAGTATGTCATTTAACAGCATGGCTGCCGATGGTGCTGCGCTTTATACAGCAAAAATGTGCCAAACATGTCATGGCCCTGAAGGTAAGGCACCGATCATGGCAATGTATCCTAAACTAAATGGTCAGAATAAAGACTACTTAGTGGCGCAAATGAAAGACATTAAATCAGGTGCGCGCAACAATGGCATGACTGCAGCGATGAAAGCGATGGTTGCGACTGTTACTGAAGAAGAAATGGTCGCTATTGCCGATTACTTAGCAAACGTAAAATAATTTTTGCTGAGTGTGAGTTATCACTGGGCTCACAGAAAACAGCCACACCAATTTGGTGTGGCTGTTTTGTTTTAAATATTGATCATCCACGCACACTACTTTAGACTTCTATCCATCTATATCGTGTTTTGCTTTTAACGTGTTTAAATAAGGCCCCATAATGTTTGATTTACCACAACTTGATTTAAAAAATAAAGTCTCTGCACAAGAATGGCAGTTACGAGTTGATTTAGCCGCCTGTTATCGGTTGGTTGAGCATTTTCGTTGGGGTGATTTGATTTACACACATTTATCGGCGCGTTTGCCGGGGACTGACCATTATTTAGTGAATGCGTTTGGCCTCACATTTGATGAAGTAACAGCTTCTAACCTAGTCAAAGTGGACTTGGCCGGAAATATTTTGGATGACACGCCATTTGCAATCAACCCTGCTGGTTTTACGATTCACAGCGCGATTCACGAAGTGCGTGATGACGCTCATTGTGTTATTCACTTACATACTAAAGAAACGATTGCCGTTGCCACGCAGCAAAATGGTCTGCTGCCACTTAGTCAGTATTCAATGTTTTCACTGCCGTCATTGTCTTATCACGGCTATGAAGGCTTAGCAGTTAATAGCGATGAGAAAAAACGTTTACAAGATGATCTCGCTAATACTAATCATATGTTGTTAGTAAACCATGGTGGTTTAACTGTGGGGCCAACGGTGGGTGATGCATTTATGCGTTTTTATGATTTACAGCGTGCTTGTGAAATACAGCTGGCTTTACAAGCCAGTGGCCAAGCTGTTACACCAGTACCTCAAGCCATAATCGATAATATTTATAATCAAGCGAATGTAGTGCACAGCGGAAGTACCGGTGGGCAATTAGCTTGGCCTGCGATGTTACGTAAGGCCCATCGTCTTGATCCTAGTTTTGCAAAATAACCTAAGCCTTGGTTAATAAGGAATTGTCATGAAAGTTAATCGCGTTGAAGTTTTTGATATCCACTGTCCAGACAGACCTGCTTGGACTCCTGTATTTGTCCGTATTCATACTGACGAAGGTATTAGCGGGGTTGGCGAAGCTGGCCTTGCTTATGATTTAGGACACAGTGCTGCCGCTGCTATGATCAAAGAAATGGCTGATGCTTTCTTAATTGGTCATGACCCATTTCAAACCGAAAAGTTATGGTCGCGTATGTTGCGTGAAAGCTTTTGGGGTTTAGGTGGGGGCCCAGTAGTCTATGCAGCAATGAGCGCGATAGACACCGCTTTATGGGACATTAAGGGTAAAGCATTAGGTTTACCTGTGTATCAGTTGTTAGGCGGTAAAGTTAACGACAAGCTGCGTACTTATGCTTCGCAATTACAGTTTGACTGGGACACTGAGTTTAAAGCTCTGGTACATCCACAAGAATACGCAGAAGCGGCGTTAAAAGCAGTGGCTGAAGGCTACGATGCCGTTAAAGTTGATCCGATCCAATATGATAAAGACGGCAATACCTATTACGACCGCACTAACATTATTTCACGTGCTGAAATGAAGCTATATCGCGCCCGTATGCAGGCAATTCGTGAAGCTGTTGGTGATGAAGTCGATATCATTTTTGAATGCCACAGTTTACCGGGTGTTACCTCTGCTATTCAAATCGGTGAAATCGCTAAAGAATTTGACTGTATGTTTTATGAAGAACCAGTTAACTACTTAAATCATTCGTTACATGCCAAAGTGGCAGATAAAGTATCAGTGCCAATTGCCGGTGGCGAGCGTTTATATAATCGTTGGGGTGTGCGCCCTTACTTAGAAGATCAAAGTATTAATGTATTACAGCCAGATATCGGTTTATGTGGTGGTTTTACTGAAACTAAAAAAGTGTGTGATTACGCTGATATTTTTGATGTGCGTATTCAGGCTCACGTCTGTGGCGGCCCCGTTGCAACCGCAGCATCATTACATTTAGAAACGGCTATTCCAAATTTCTTAATTCATGAGCATCACACTTATGCAATTAAAAAGTGGAACCGTGAGTTATGCTTGCAAGATCCACAGCCTAAAAATGGTTTCTTTGAAGTGTCTGAAGAGCCGGGTATTGGTATTGAACTTAACGACGAAATAGTGATGCGCTCTCAGCGTGTTGAGATCAAATAAAATCATAGGCTACGAGCTATGAATAGCGAGCTAATTCCTGCTCGCTATTCATTAAGTTTATCTACTTTGACCTTTGCAAATTTAAAACTATTTCTTACTAATTCAAAGCGTTAAAATTTTCCTAGCACCTAGCACCTAGCACCTAGATATCATTCACCTTACATTGTACATCCGGTAGCGGCTCGGTGGCTTTGCTATCGAGATGACGTACAAAGCATAGGTTGTTTTTTATCAGTAATTCAAAACGGTCTGGCATGTTTAGCTGTTTACCCATAATAGGGTTGCCAAGTTCGTCGGTTTTAGTGACGTTATCAACGACCATCAAGCTGCGCTTCATAAACACATCATTAGCTACTGCAATCTTCTCTGAGCGCATTAGGCGAGCAATTCCTTGAGCAATCAGTTCGCCTTGTGGCTCTGTTAGTAATGCATGCTGTAATTTTGGTGTTGGTTTTTCACTTTGTACAGAGCAGCCGCAGATCAAGAGCGCGGTTAGTATTGATGATGAACATTCTTTTAGCATAACAATTCTGCCTTGAGTTTAATGCTAACGCTTAATGCGAAGGCAGTATTTTATTTTGCTCAGCAAGAGATCCAGCCCGCGTATCTAATACTGCTGGGGTGTCACCAAAGCGTGCAGGTGCAAAACCTTGCTTACTGGCTATTGAACTGGCTGCTGGACAACTACCATTATCACGATAACCCAACGCGGCTTTTAGTACCGCTTCTTCAGGGTCGCCTAACTGGTGGCTAAAGTCATCAGCAACGGCGCAACCGGCTATGCGTACTGGTAAGCGGGCATTATCAGTGGTGTTTTGCGGCGCAAAACCATCTGAATATTCACCAAAACCTTTATTGTTTTCGCCAGTAAATTGAATGCTAAAGTAAGTCGTATCGCAGTTATCGGTGGGATAAAAACCGTATGGTTTACCGCAGGTACCAGAGCCAATTTGAATTACCTCAATATCTGCACCGCGTAAGCCATTTATTATCGCTTCGCTGGCAGAGCAAGTGCTGGCGGTAGTTAACAAGTACACGCGTTCTAAATTTAAGGTTGGTAATGGCGTGCCAACAACTAGAGCAGGGTTATCAGCAAAACCAACAAACTCATTGGTAAACATGACGGGTTTTAAGCGTTGTCCTGTTACTGGATTAAATGTTGGGTGTTGATCGTTAAAAATGGTTTTTTCGAAAATTTTACCGTTGGTGTTCGCGGGGCCTGCGATCATATAAGAAACTTGACTAGCCATTTGTAAAAAACCACCGCCATTGTAACGAATATCAATAATTAGGTCAGTGACATTACTTGCTTTGAGATTATTAAAGGCATCATAAAGCGGTTTTTCAGCAATTGCATTGTGGCTATTAAATTGAAAGTAACCAACAGTGCCATCAGCTAAGGTCTTCACGTTTGTGACTGGCCTAGAAGTAATCGTTTGCGAGTTTAAAATAACTTCGCGGGTTTCATCGGTATTTATATCTTTGAATACAAAGCTGGTGCTTTTACCAACTTTAGTTGGATATAAACCTGCGTTGAGGGTATCTACTTCAGCTTGCGTATTGGCATTGATAAAATCAACACCATCGATTTCTAAAATCTCAAAGCCGCGGGCAAGATTTTGCGCACTTGCAGGTGAGTTAGGTTCTGTATAGCTGATCACACCTTGGCGTGGTGCTGTAGGGCTTATTAATTTAACGTTAAAACCATAGCCGAAGGTTACCCCTGATTGGCTTTGGGCTCTCCATTGTGCGGTCGGCAGACTGGAGTGAAAGTTATCTTTGTTTGCGCCTGACTCGGTAATTTGCTCGGTTTTTAGTAATTTAAAATATTCACTTACAGCAGGGGTCAGCGCTGGATCACGATCGATAATTTCGTCATACCAAAGATAGGTTTCGTTACTCCATGATCGCAGCCAGTGCTTTTCGTTTAATACTTGGCATTGTTGATAAAAGTTACTAGAGGGCTGAAATACACCTTGCGTCCAATTGATACTGCTACCAGTGTCGCCACCACCATTGCTGTTGTTGTCGGTCATTGTACTACCGCCACCACAGCCAGAAAGAAACGCTAGAAAAGAAACATTGAAAAACCCAATAGTGAGCTTTTGAATAGAAGAGATAGCCATGATGATGCTCTGTTTTTATACAATATAACTCAATATAGCGGTTTTTTATTAAACTTGGTAGCAGTGCTGAGCATTTTTGTAGCTGAGTTTTTGCCATAAATTATGAGTGTTACAAAGCTCAAAATGGTTTGACCAACGCTGTTGATAACTCGCGTTGATTTGACATACAGGGAAATTACTAGCAAACATAACGCGGTGCTGGCCAAAGTGCTGCAGGATAAAGTTAAAACACTGCTGTTGCTGAGCTTGCATCTGCGCAGTGAGTAGCTCAAAGCCTGAAAATTTAATCCAGCAGTTAGGTAGTTGCGCTAATTGGCTGATCCCATGCTGCCAAATTGACAGATTATTAGGTAAACCCGCATGGTTTATTATTAATTGTAAATGCTGAAGTTGTTGGCAGTAGTTGATTAGCTGTTGGGTAATTGTAAGCTTTTCAACTTCAAATTGAGCTTCAAATATCAGCTGCTTACTGGCTAATAGCGCTAAGTTATCATGGCATGTAGCATCGCTTAAGCGCATGGCATCAGCGCCTTCGGTGATATCTCTAATGCCCACTAAGCTTGGGTGTGATAAAGCGGTAATTGCATTATTAAAATCGTCGGGATGACTGTTAATATTGGCAAAGCTGATAGCTTTATAATTGTGGCCACTTAAGTGCTCAGCTAGCCAGTGCAGTTCATTGATGGGGTGCTGGTTATCAAAGCCTGCTTCAATGTGTACTAGGCCAGCAATTTCAAACTGACTTATATGCTGTAATTGCTTAACACTTATGGGCGCTTTAATCGTATCTAAATTTGGCCAAGGCACAGGGTTGTTACCTTGTAGCCAATCATATTGCCCTTGGACTAAATTAAAAAAGTGTACGTGGGGGTCAATAATACGTTCACTCATTGCGCGGTGTAACCACCGTCAATGGTTTGCAAACTGCCGGTAATAAAGCTGGCATCATCACTGGCTAAAAACGTAACCAATGCTGCGACTTCATCAGCTTGGCCTAATCGTCCGAGTGGCTGTAATGCGCCTTCTTCGGCAACTATAGTGGCTTTGTCGGCGCCACTACGAGCACAATATGCGTCGATAGCATTATGAAAAAGCGGTGTTTCTATGGTGCCTGGGCACACTGCATTGGTGCGAATATTAAACTGGGCATAATCCAATGCGGTGGTTTTTGCCATTGAGGCTAACGCATGTTTGGTCAGGTTATACGCAAACGAGTTGTTTTTAGCTATGATGGCTTGATCTGAGGCAATTAAAATAATTGCCCCATTTTGTTGCGCTTTCATGCTTGGTAACACGCTTTGAATTGCCGCGTAGGCACCTTTTACATTAAGTGCAAACAAGCTATCGAAGGTTGCTTCGTCAGTGTCTTCAATTGTCGCGCTTAGATGACGGCCGGCATTCGATACCAACACATCTATACATTTGCCATTACTGGCAATTTTTGCAATAACCGTTTTTACTGCGCTAACATCACTCACATCGCAGTGGTGCCAAGTGCCTAAATTTGCAGGTTCTAGATCAAGGTTATGTACTTGGTAACCATTATTTAGAAAACGCTTTACAACAGCAAGACCTATACCTTTACTGCCGCCTGTAACGATAGCAACCTTTGACATGTAATTTCCTTAGTGGTTGTGACCACAACCGCCTTCGCTATGGACATGGCCGTGTGATACTTCTTCGCTGGTTGCTTCACGTACGCTAAGTACTTGCACATCAAACGTTAGAGTTTTGCCTGCAAATGGGTGGTTTAAATCACAATCAGCATTGAAACGACCTACTTTCACGATCGTTACTTGATGACGGCCTTGATTAGAGCTAACCATTGCTGTCATACCTGGCTTCCATATTTTAGTGTCACCTTGAAGGTGTTTAAGAGGAATACGTTGAATAAGATCATCAACACGTTCACCGTAAGATTCACTCGGTGTAAGTGTCACGCTGAAGCTATCGCCAGCAGCCTTGCCTTCAAGAGCCGTTTCAAGACCTGGAAGCATACCTTCCAAACCATGAATATAGGTTAGCGGCTCACTGCCAGTACTTGTTTCTAGTTGCTCGCCCGCTTCACTTAATGTGTAGTGAAATTCAACTGCCGAGTTTTTGCTAATTTGCATGCCGATCTCTTTAATTTAACTGTAATGAAAAGCTAATTTTACGCTAAATAAGCCGGATTATAAACTACTGGTTCGGTTAGTGTGGTTGCTTTAAGGTTCTTGCAAGCTCTGAAAGTAAACCTTCGTCATGCAATTGTGACACGGCCTTTGTTGCTTGCGGCAAATGTAGCACCAGCTGCGTGCCAGGCGTTAAAATACTCGAGGCACTAAGTTTATTCCACCGGGCTAAATCACTATGCGGCACATCATAAAGTTGGCTAATTCCCCAGATAGTATCACCAGGCTTTACCTGATATTGAATAGCGATAGTGGGGATCGCTATTTCAGTTTGTTCAAGGTAAGGACTGATTTTATAATTGATAGTTAACGAGTCTGGCATGGTGCGAGGTTGGCCAACCATCAATGCTTCACCAATACCAATTAAATTAGAGGTTTTGTTATTCATCGCTTTTAGTTTGTTAACTGATAATCCAAAACGACGAGCAATCGAGTACAAAGTATCATTTTTTTTCACTGTATATTCGCCAGTGAAATTATTTTTAAAGAACTGGCTGCTTAATAAGCTTTGCTGTTGCAGTGGTAGTAATAAAGTATGGGGACCATTAGGTGAGCTTTGGTTTTTTAAATAGCCAGGGTTGAGTTTGTGTAGTTGGCTGCGACCAATACCAGATAAATTGGCAATCACCGAAAAATCAAATTGCTGGCCAACGTTAAGCTCAGTTGTAAGGGCTTTGTTGGCAAGTTTAGGGCGGTATAGTCCGTGCTGAGGGTTTTGTATTAAGTAGCTTAATGCCATTAGCTTTGGCACGTATTCAGAGGTTTCTTTGGGTAATTTCAACGACCAGTAATCAGTGCTTTTGCCGCGCTTTTTATTTTCTGCGATGGCGCGCTTTACACGTCCTTCGCCACTATTATAAGCCGCTAATGCATGTAGCCAGTCGCCATCAAAGCGCTTATGTAAATACTCTAAATAGGCCAAAGCTGCATCTGTTGAAGCGAGAACATCTTTGCGCCCGTCATACCATTGATCTGATTTTATGCCGAAATGATGAGCCGTCGCACCGACTAATTGCCATACCCCAACAGCTTGTTCTGATGAGCTAACAGTCGGACGAAAATCACTTTCCACAAAGGGCAATAAGGCTAATTCCATGGGTAACTTACGTTGTTCTATTTTACTAACAATATGATAAAGATAAGGCGCAGCCCGGGCACTGACAATCTGTAAGTATTTGGGTTGCTTGGTATACCAGAGAATCCGTTTATTTAGTGCTTTGTTTAAGTATATGTTAATGGTTAAATTGTTGGCTATATGTTGCCATAAATCTTCATTACGAGTGTGCGCTTGAGGTGATCTAGTGGCTTGTTTTGCAGAAGCTGTTAATGTTATTTTTTGTTTTTTATGCTTGGCATCTGTGGGCTGTGCCGAGTTATTCGATGACGGTTTAACGTGATTAAAAATAACCGGAGTTTGCATAGTATCATTTGGCGCTGAATGCGGTTCAGTTGTTTGGCAACCAGATAGTAAGATTAAAGTCACAAACAGGGCAAAGAGGTAACAGCGCATAAAAATCACTAAATTAATATCCTTTTAAAAGTCTAGCACATCCGTGTGCGAGCGCTATTTTGACTGTTTAACTCGTTTAAGTCCAGCCTCTAGAAACAACGGGTAAGCTTTTCGTGCTATCTCATCAACTTGGTAGTCTTTCGCAAACTGCTGATTAAAGCTTTGCTGTAATTGCACTAAATCTTGCTCTGGGTAGTTTGTTACATGCTGTTGTATCGCGTGCAAAAAGTTTAATGGTTGCTGTAAATCGTCTCGTTTTAGTACGCTTCCGTGGCCAGGAAGGATTATCTTGATGCGCTGATCTGAGTGAAGTTGCGTGAGTATTTGCAACCAGTTATTAAAATTACCATGGCCGGGATAAGGTAGCCAATCAACCACATCAGCACCGACTAAAATGCGATGATTTTCGGCGCTGAGAGTTAAATCACCATTAGTATGGGCTTGGTGTGCGTTAATAGTGACCGGGTAGTTGCCAAGTTCAATGGTTAAGCTATCAACAACGTAAGTTTGTGGTGGTTGTAGTTGATATTGGCGCCATCGTAATAATCGCTGCTTAGCTAAGTTGAGTTTGTTTTGCCAGTGCTGTTGTTGCGCTTCGGGCTGCTGGGCTAAACGCTGTAAACTCAATTCTATACTTTTTTCATAACTATCAAGTTTATTAGTATAGGTTTGTTGGAGTTGACTAAATTCAGTAGCAAGTTGTTGATGGACAATTAATTGAGCATCAGGGAAATGATGCTGCAAAATAGCCATGCCCAGTAAATGGTCGTCGTGGAAGTGACTAGCAACTAAGTAACACAAAGGGGTTTTTAAGGTGCTTTTTAGTTGCTTAACGGTTGCTTCAACAGCGGCAAAGTCGCCACTGGCATCAAACATTAGCGCGCATTTATCACCTTCAATGAGCACTTGGTTTGAGTCATAAAAGCGTAGGGCTCGTTGCTGCTCTAAAAATTGTACGTTAGGGGAGATTGTTTGCCACTGTGTTGCTGCAACAGCAGAGCGGGGTGCAACAAGACTAAAGCTTAGCAATAAAAGTGCAGTTAACTGAGTGGGGATATAAAAAGGGTGAGTCATAACCGTATTGCCAAAATAGAGAAAATAAAATAGGCAAGTTAGCTGATTTTGTTTTTAATTGATACTGGAATCCGCGAGATAATAAAAAAAGCGCGAGTGCGCTTTTTTTATTCGGCTGACGATTGCCCTAAGTAAGCACTGAGCTTATCGATGAGTTGATCCTGCTGCTGTTGGGTAACGCTTTGCTGTGTTTTTGCTTCGAGTAACTCATGGCTAATATTCAAGGCCGCCATTAATAAGGCTTTTTGATCATTGCGCACTGTTGAGCGCTGCTTCATTTTATCAACCAAATCATTTAAGTATTTGGCTGATGCAATGAGTGCATCCTCTTGCCCAGCTGGGCAAGCAAATTGCTGCTCTTTACCAAGCAACTCAACTGTGACTCGCTGGTTTTGCAGCTCAGACATTAGTTAGCCTGTTGGGCGCTTTGTAGCTTCTCAAGTAAACCCGTTAAAGTTGTGCTGGTGTCTTTTTGTTTTTCTTCACTTTCAAGTACTTCAAGTTGAAGAATTTCATTTTCATCGATTAGCTTACTATTTTTATCTTTAAGCTCGCTAACCTGAGTTTGTAGCTGAGAATTTTGGCTAATTAATTGGTCGATCAATTGTTCTAGTTGAGAAAGGGTATCGTTATTCATAAAGGCGCTCATAAAACTGTGATTATTGTCATGCAAATGTAAAGCAAAGTTGCTTTATATGCCAGCATTTACGTGTGTTTTGACTGATTTTTATTTAATGTTAATAAGCTGTTCAGGCTAGCGACTAATTTGTTCATAAGTGGTTCACTTAATGGCCAGCAATTTATGACCCTTGGCGTTTTATGTTGTAGAATATAACTAACTTCAATGAGTTTATTTAAGCGAAATTATATTATGCTCAGTTACAGACACTCATTTCATGCTGGAAACCCAGCCGATGTCGTTAAACATTTGGTATTAGCTCAGGTATTAAGTTACCAGACGCTCAAAGATAAGCCATTGGACTATATCGATACTCACTCAGGAGCTGGCTTTTTTGAATTAGCCAGTGCTGATGCACAAAAAACGCAAGAATACCTAAATGGCATTGCTAAGCTTTATCAACATCACAGTGAGCATCAGGAACTAAATGATTATATTGATTTAATTAAATCATTTAATGACACAGAACAATTAGCTTTTTATCCGGGCTCGCCGAAAATTGCTGAGCATTTCTTGCGTCGCCAAGACAAAGGTTGGTTTTTTGAGCTACATCCGCGAGATTTGGCATTACTACAAGAAAACATGAGCGGTAAGCGCTCAATTCGTGTCCGCGGCGAGGATGGCTTTACGGGTCTAGTGGGGTTATTACCCCCCGCTTCGCGCAGAGCATGTGTACTCATTGATCCACCTTATGAAATTAAAGACGATTACGACACTGTGGTAAAAACATTAACGAAGGCTTATCAACGCTTTGCTACTGGCACTTACATGATTTGGTATCCGGTGGTCGACAGAGAAAGAATTGAGCGTATGGAAGAGGAATTGATTGCTTCAGGTATGCGTAATATTCAGTTATTTGAATTGGCGACTGAAGCCGATACTGACGTGCATGGCATGACTGCATCGGGGATGATAGTGATTAATCCACCGTGGAAGTTAAAACAAACTATGGATAAGGTATTACCTGAACTAGTTAACTTATTAAGCGATTCATCAGGCTTTTATCGCAGCGAGCAATTAGTTGCCGAATAAACATTGAAACGCCCAGTTCACTGGGCGTTTAATTACAGAGAGTGATTAGAGTTAATTAAAATACACGGCTTTAAAGGTTGCCAGTACTTTACCTTGCTTATCTTTTAAGGTGAGTGATTCACCATTAATATTCCACGTCGCAGTATTTTCTAGTACGCCAGACATTGCAGTTTCTTGTTCCATACCTTGAGAGCACATTTTTCTAGTACTAGCTTGCGGGCTGAATGTCAGTGCTTGTTGATCTACTTGATAACTACCAGCAAAATTATTGCAGCCTAAAAAGCCATGGCTTTTGTTATCTTTACTAAATTGAATAAAGGGTTCTTTTGTTTCAACAGTGACTTGCACGCCATTTATAGTAACAGCTTTAAAATACGTATTTACTAAATCGACATTAGGCTTTTGCGGCGCAACTTTAGACACGACTACTTCATAAGGTGCTTGTTGTGATTGCTCAAATGGATTGTTATGTGTAGTACTAACGTACAATAACTGATCTTGATTAGTGATACGTGCAATTACGCTATAGCGATGACGTTGATCCATTTTGCTCGCGTCGTAGCTAAGCTCTACCGTATAAGGTGGTGCGCCATTGATATCAATAGTTTGTTGACTAATTATTTCTGCTTCAGTATCCATCTTTGACACATCAGCTAAAGTCACTGTGAGTTGTGAGCCAGGACCTAACATGCTGCGATCAAGGTAGCTAACTTGAGTTGTTAAAGTGGCCATGGCTGCATCTTCAGTGGTTTGTTTAGTTTGTGGATCAGGTAGGCTCTTGCACCCGTTAAGTACCATTGCACTGCTGGCCAATAAACTAATGCTGGCAATCGATTTTAAAACTGAATAAGGTTTGTTCGATAGCATGGTTTATTCCTTGAAATAAATGAATCGGTTGATTTTTAATCTATGGGTAGTTTACAGCGCGATTACTTAATCATAGCTTAATTATATTTAGGAACAAAAAAAGGCGCATAAATGCACCTTTTTGTAGGCAGAGAGATATTTACTTCTTCACAAACTTGGTCAAAATAACAATGCGCTGACCGTCAACACGTCCTTCAATATGTTCAGGGTTGCTGGTTAAGCCGATATTACGCACAGCAGTACCACGTTTAGCCGTTAAGCTACTGCCCTTAACATCTAAATCTTTAATAAGTGTGACTGTATCGCCGGCTTGCAGTACCACGCCGTTGCTATCAACATGTTTAATATCATCATTTTCAGCAAGTACTTTTTTAGCCCATGCTAACGTATCTTCTTCAAGATAGATCATGTCTAGCGCATCTTGTGCCCAGCCATTATCAGCAGCTAAACGGGTTAGCATACGGTACGCCACCACTTGTACCGCAGGTGTTTGGCTCCACATGCTATCGTTTAAACAATGCCAATGAGTAGGGGTAATATCAGTGGTGCCTTCAACTTGGTCTTTACACGTTTGGCAAGTATAAATACATTTATCTGAATGAGCTTCAGTGACAGGTGGCACTTCGTATACAGAAAGGTTTTCAGTTGCAGTACATAGCTCACATTGGTTATTACTGCGTTCAACTAAGGCTTGTTCAATGCTCATATCAAGGCTCTTTTGGGGGTTAACAGAAAAGTAAGCCCTTATTATACTCAATCATCAGTCAAATTAGAACTTATCCATTATTTTAGTGTGGGTATAGTGAAAACTTTGACTTTACAGATGGTTTGCAGACATTCAATAAAAGGAGCATTATTACTTACAAGTTTAGGCAAGGCGCAAAAACCTTACTATACTGAGTACATAAAATAACAACAATTTAGCTGGCAAGAGTCACTATAGTTATTAGCAGGAAATAATATGCTTAATACGCAGATAACCGCCGAGGTGCCAAAACTTGTTACACAATACATTGCCAGGCAGCCTATTTTTGATGCTGAAACAGGCATTTATGCATACGAATTACTGTATCGAGATTCGATAAATAACGCATTCCCTATTGGCACAACAGATGGTCAGGCTACTGGGCGGCTGTTTTTTAACGCTTTAATGCTTATTGGTATAAATAAACTTACTGCGAACCAACGCGCTTTTATAAACCTATCTTCAGATGCCCTGTTAGATGATTTCCCTAAATTATTGCAACCAGATAGCGCAGTAATAGAAATCGTTGAACGAGCCGACAACATTGATAAAGTGACCAGTCGAGTTACGGCTCTAAAAAAAGATGGCTATACTTTTGCTCTCGATGATTATGATGGAGATGAAAAATGGGAGCCATTATTACATTTAGTTGATTATATAAAGCTTGAAGTTGAAGAGCCCATCATTAAAACCAATATGCTGTTAAAAAAGCTTAAACGCCGTTTTCCTGATGTAAAAATCATAGTTGAACGAATTGAAACGCACGAACAATTTATGTTGCTAAAAAGTGCCGGCTGCGATTACTTTCAAGGCTTCTTTTTCGCGCGTCCAGAAATGCTCAGCTACCATAATGTTGAGCCATCTAAATTTGCTGTTTTTGATTTGCTGCGCTGTACGTCGCGCCCAGATCTCGATTTTGATGAAGTCCACCAGCGGGTAGCTAAAGACGTCGGTTTAACTGCTCGTATTCTTAAATTAGTGAATGCACGCTCTGGTAACCAAAATTTAGTGATCACCTCTATTTCACAAGCGGTTATTTATTTAGGTGAAGATGCAATTCGCCAATTTGTAAGAGTGTTGGCCCTTAGTGAACTAGGGGTTGATAAACCTAGTGAACTAACTAAGTTGGGGTTAACTCGTGCGCATTTCATGCAGTTAATGCTAGAGCCTGGCGGTAAGGAAATGTCTCAGCGTGGTTACTTAGTTGGCTTGATGTCAGTGCTCGATGCTATTTTAAATATGGAACTGGATGTTATCGCAAAAGAGTTTTGTTTAGGCGATGATTTATCGAGTGCACTGCTTAACTTTAACGGTATGTTAGGTGCTACTTTGCAGTTAGCTCGCGCGGTAGAGGAAGATAATTGGCCATTAGCAGTTAAATTGTTAGAAACCATTCGGCCAGCTTCTCCCATCGATGTCATTTATAATGCCATGCTCGTAGCACGGCAATACGGCGATGAGGTTTTAGCCTCAATTATTGAAGATACTTAATACCTTGAGTATGATGCGCCATTATCAATATACTTTAAAAGACGACTATGCGTTTATTACTGCCGATCACGACTATTTTAATTGCTCTGGCGTTGTTATTACCTGGCGTTACTCAGCCTGTGCTAACCCTTGAGGGGAAAATTGATAAATCAAAGCTCGCCAAAACAGGCATTGCTATGATTGCTGATGAAGGTGACCGTCATACCCGCAATATGTTAATGATGGCGTCGAGCATGTTGGGCCTTGATAAACTCGAAGGTGAAATTAGTGCTTATAAAAAAACACGGAGCATTTGGGGCACGGTTAACGAACTTGCCAATAATAAAAATTACCTAGTCGCAGCATTGGTAGCATTGTTTTCAATTGTGGTGCCAGCTTTAAAACTGTTGATGCAATTAGTTTATTGTTTAATACCGATGAACAAATTAAAGCATATACTCGGTCAAGTTATACAAGGCTTGAGTAAATGGAGCATGGTAGATGTTTTTGTCATTGCTTTGATTGTGGCTTACCTTGCTGGTAACGCCGATGGCCAGATGGGGGAATTGATCAACATGCATGCCGAATTTGGTACAGGTTTTTGGTACTTTACCGGTTATTGCTTATTTGCCATCGCCGCCAGCAGCTTAATTAAAGTTACGCCAAAAAATAGTTAAACGTTTGTGTTAACTAAATAGTTATCATAAACTTCGCTAGAACCTAGAACCTAGAACCTAGAACCTAGAACCTAGAACCT
>NZ_JACJEI010000002.1:0-137640 GCF_014163985.1 Pseudoalteromonas sp. SR41-4
TTTAGCTATGATGTCAACGGTGAGTTGAGCTTTAGAATCCATCACAATCATCCTCAACATGCCTTCTAGTATTCCAAAAACAAAACACTAACAGACACGTAAAAAAGTGACCGACAAATTCCCTTAGTAATTAGCGATTACGACAGAATCGCTTGGTAATTAAGATACGACAAAGTCGCTTGGTGTTAACAGACCTAAGTGATTAAGTCTTAACTTGATTTGTCAGATCCGATAAATAGGACTCAATCAAGTCTGACTGTCACAGATGTGCCATGAGCAGACGGGTCGTAACCTTATTCACTTGTTATAACTCAATGAACTCAAGGCCAAACTCTTCATTTGATATTTGTGCTTGTTTAATCGTTATGTGAGGATAATTTTTTCTTACCACCGATAAAATGTTTTCTTTCACATTTTTTTCTATACAAGCACCTAAAATTATCTCTTTGACCGCTGAATTTGGAAATTGAAATAGGTGTACCGGTAAGGGTGTTGTACTGATAGTTTTTTCGCTATCTTCCAGTACAGCACACATTCTCCATTCTTGCTCATATTCCCAAGCCTGTGACTTTATTAAAAATAGCTCTACACCATTCAATTGACTTACAAGTTTGGACGGTCTCATTTTACTGTATGAAACTTTACGCAAATGATAAAACTCATCAACCTCGCTTCTCTTTCTGTTGAAAAAGGGTGAAGTATTATCAAACCCGATACAGAACCCTTTATGCGAATACGCATAATGTGACCACATCAGAAGATTGTCGTTTTTTTCCGTTAGAGAAAGAACACCAATTAATGTGTTTGCTTTATCAATAAAAACTCTAGTTGTTTCACTGCCCATTTCTTTCAATTTAGTTTTCAAAGAAGGCCAATGCTGTTCATATAATTTACGTGTAACTGCTTCTAGCTGTGCAGGTGAAATTTGTGTGCGTATTTCTGAGGGTAATTTTTGAAGTTCTTCTTGGACGATTGTTTTAAGATCTTCATCCATAGCCTTATCGAACTCTTCCTTTGAGGTCACTGACGAAATTACAGGCCGAAATTCAAAAGGATCATTAAAATCGGCTGGCTGAGTAAAACGTATATGACCAAAGGCTAAAACATCAATTCTATCGGGCTCTAGGTATTTGAAAAGCAAAATACTCTCTCCTGGAGTTATAAGACCGCTTATTGCCTTGTTATAACAACAAACTACACATTAATAAGCTTATTTTCAACAAACCATAAGCCGAAATTAGGGTATTCATATTTTATATCTAAAGATCCATTTTCATATGCCGTCGCAAGCTCTAATTCATATATTTCTGACACAACCCCAACACCTAAACTCTAACAAGTCTGATGATTCAAGCATATTTTCTTTTAGAATTGTCCAATTAGCAGAGAACTCAGGCCAAGCATTACATATTGATTTTAGGTAAAAATTTCCGTCTTCCATTATCTCAAATAATGAGAAAGTGTTACCTGTTGCTTCATACTCATCCAAAATAGAACAAAGATGAAAAAAGAACAAAGATGAGAACAAAGATGACACCCATCCTAAAGTTTGTATTTCCCCTATTTTTTACTAACTTTAAATTAGTATGAAAAACAAATAGGGTGTTCCATAGAACAAAGATGACACCCATCCTAAAAAGAACAAAGATGACACCCATTCTAAAGTTTGTATTTCCCCTATTTTTTACTAACTTTAAATTAGTATGAAAAACAAATAGGGTGTTCCATGGCAATTGCAAGAAAGCGTCAAGTAAGTTTGATTGATACAAGGTACTATCATTGTATTTCACGCTGTGTACGCCGTGCTTTTTTATGCGGTGAAGACCGTTTTACAGGTCAGTCCTATGAGCACCGCAGAGGCTGGGTAGAAGATAAACTACTCGCATTGGCTAAGGTGTTTTGCATTGATGTGTGTGCGTATGCAGTGATGAGCAATCACACACATTTAGTGTTGTATGTTGATGATAAAAAAGCCAAACGCCTTAATGACAAAGCCATTATTCTACGCTGGCATAAGCTGTGTAAAGGCACGTTATTGACGAAAAAATATTTTCAAGGTGAAAAATTAAGTAAATCAGAGCTCATCTTTTTTAATCAAACGGTTGAGCAATATCGAGAGCGGTTATCCAGTATTAGCTGGTTTATGCGGTTGTTAAATGAAGATATTGCCCGCAGAGCCAATAAAGAAGATAACTGCACAGGCCGATTCTGGGAAGGTCGCTTTAAATCACAAGCTCTACTAGATGAAGCAGCACTTGCAGCCTGTATGGCCTATGTTGATTTAAACCCAATAAGAGCAAAAATAGCCAACACGCCAGAAGAATCAATCCATACCAGTGTGCAAAAACGAATTGAAAGTGCAACCACGGGTAAGCAACCTAAAAAGCTATTACGTTTTGCAGGGATGCCACGGCAAAGAATGCCAAAAGGACTCCCGTTTGAGCTTAAATCGTATCTTGAACTTGTTGAATTAACGGGCCGTGTAATGCGAGAAGATAAGCGAGGATACATTGAAAACACATCCCTTCCTTTATTAGAGCGAGTCAATATTAGCCCAGAGAACTGGTTAAAACTCACAACGCAATTTACCCGCGTGTTCCATGGCGCTGTTGGAAGACCTTCGTCACATGAAAGCTATTGTGATAATTTAGGAAGGAAACGAAGAGCGAATATGAGTAACTGTGAAAAGTTACTTGCATGAGAATCAAACTACTCAGTAAAAATTTAAAACTGCATCATGCAGTTATTGTCATGCATGTAATTTAGGTTTAATAGTGACAATGACCCATTTAATGGATGAGGTGAAAGTAACCAAGTAGCAAAAGATATATTTTAGCCTAAAAGAGTAAATTTAGTGGTACAGTTTTGCTTGTTCAATAAGAGTGGCTGTCTGCGTTAGTTCTGCGATAAGAGTGGCTGTCTGCGTTAGTTCTGCGTTAGTTCTGCGTTAGTTCTGCGTTAGTTCTGCGTTAGTTTCTGCGGCCAAAATAGACTTATCTCAATAACAGATCAGGCAATGAAGCATGGAAGAAAATCGAGTTCGCGAACAATAAACGGTTTTAAACAACATATTGCAATAGATATGGATCATAAGCTCATTTTAGCAACGAGTGTCAGGCCAGCGAACGAGCCAGAGCAGCACGCAAGTATATATTTAAAACCAAAAGTTGAAGAATATGGGCATGTAAACGAATTAAGCATCGATAGAGGTTATCTAGCAGCCACATGGACGCTAGATTTGCATCAGCAAGGGTATAAGGTAATAGCGAAACCGTGGACATTTCCAGATAAAGGTTTATTTACCAAGAAGGAATTTAAAATAGATTTAATAAACAAAGATGTAGAATATCCAGCAGGGAACATTGCCAGAATACAGCAAGGTAAAGAGCAAAAGGCGAAGTTTAAAGCGAGTGAGTGTCAAAATTGCGATAAGAAAACACAATGTACCCGAAGTACGGCTGGACGTGTTATTTCAATTCATAAGCACGAAGACTTAATGCAAGATTTAAAGAAATACACTGGAACGGTGAATGGACGAGCTGCAGCGAGAGAGCGAGTAAAAGTTGAGCATTCATTAGCATCAATATGCAACAGAAAAGGGCATAGAGCTAGGTATAGAGCTAGGTATAGAGGGTTAAGGTTAAATGAGTTTGATTTAAATAGGACAGCTATGATCACTAATTTACATATTAGCATGAACTTGGCTGCCTGATTTTTAAACTATATGCTGCTCTAGCACCTAAATCAACCTCTTATTGAACTTCATTACTTAGTGGTTGGTTATTGGCGAACTCAAGTGCATTATTTACGGTTATTTGCGCAATTTCACTCAATGCTTCTTTGGTAAAAAAGCCTTGGTGGCCTGTGACCAGTACGTTTGGAAAACTTACCAAACGTGAAAACACATCGTCTTGCATAATTTCATCACTGCGGTCCTTAAAGAATAGTTCTGACTCTTGTTCGTACACATCTAGCCCTAAATAACCCAATTTTTTAGTTTTAAGTGCACCAATACAGGCTTTGCTATCAACTAATGCGCCGCGGGAAGTGTTTATAAGCATCACCCCTTGCTTCATTTTGGCAAAAGCGTGTTCGTTGATCATATGATGAGTTTGCTCGGTTAACGGGCAGTGCAAAGAGATCACATCGCTTTGACTTAATAAAGTGTCTAGATTACAAATTGTATAATTGCCTGGTACTGCATAAGGGTCGCAAACCAATACATTTGCACCAAAGCCATTGAGTATATTTACTAAAGCCAAGCCAATTTTTCCACAGCCAATGATACCAATGGTTTTCTTGAATAAGTTAAAGCCAAGCAAGCCATTTAAATCAAAATTATCTTCACGGATACGGTTATAGGCTTTGTGAGTTTTGCGATTGAGGGTAAGCATTAATGCCACACAGTGCTCTGCAACTGCCTCTGGACTGTAAGCGGGTACTCGGCATACTTTGATGTTATGGGCATGTGCCGCAGCTAGGTCAACGTTATTAAAGCCAGCACAGCGTAATAAAATACATTTCACGCCGAATTGAGCAAGCTGATCAATAACCGTTTTATCAACGATATCGTTTACAAATACGCATACAGCATCAAAGCCTTGGCTAAGTATGGCACTTTTCGCATCAAGAGATTGTTCAAAACGGGTTAATTTGATGCGTGTTTGATTGTTTAAACAGGCATCAAAAGATGCATGTTCATATTTTTGCGAACTGAAAAGCGCTACCGTTAGTTGCATCATTAATATTACTCTCTATGACCTGTTTCAAGGTGTCGGGTTTAGTGCGCGGTGCATAACGTACCGCCAATTGTCCCTCAGAGTTTATTAGAAACTTGGTGAAATTCCATTTTATAGCACGATTTTGTGCAATTCCTCGGGTATGTGCTTTTAAATAGTTAAATAACGGGTGAGCATCAGGGCCGTTGACCATTACTTTACTAAACACAGGAAAACTAACATTAAACTGTTGTTGATAAAAGTCTTTAATATCAATGTTGTCTATTGGCTCATTGTAGTCAAATTGATTGCACGGAAATGCCAGCACAGTAAAACCATTCGCTTTATATTGCTGATATAGTTTCTCGAGTGCGCTTAACTGCACCGAAAAGTTACACTTACTGGCGGTATTGACGATTAAAATCGTTTTGCCTTTTAACTGACTTAAGGCAAAATTTTCGCCGTTATAAAGCGGGGCACTGAATTGATATATGCTATCCATAGGTTACCTATTTTGTCTCGTCCATGAAGAAATTTAATGAAGACTTTTTCATTCGCTTTTTTACTGTTCGGTTGAGATAATCAAATTATCTTTTTAAGTTACCACTGAAATAGGTCAATTTTATGTCAATGAAAGTCGCATTTATCGGTTTAGGTGTAATGGGTTATCCAATGGCGGGTCATTTAGCAACTGCCGGTCATCAAGTAACCGTGTATAACCGTACCACAGCAAAAGCACAGCAATGGGCAGAAAAATACGCAGGTCAGGTGGCATTAACGCCAGCAAAAGCCGCAGAACATGCAGATATCGTATTTATGTGTGTAGGTAACGATGATGATTTACGCTCAGTCGTTTATGGTGCTGACGGGGTGATTAAAGGTATGCAAGCAGGCACTATTTTAGTCGATCACACTACGACTTCAGCCGAAGTTGCGCGCGAAGTATCCGCTAATGCGGCACTAAAAGATATTGCGTTTATTGATGCGCCAGTATCGGGTGGTCAAGCTGGTGCTGAAAATGGTGTATTAACAGTCATGGCTGGTGGCGACGCAGCAGTGTTTGCAAAAGTACAACCAGTTATGGCGGCATTTAGCCGTTTTAGCCAGTTACTTGGCGAGGTTGGCTCTGGGCAGTTGTGTAAGATGGTTAATCAAATTTGTATCGCTGGCGTAGTGCAAGGCTTGGCCGAGGGCTTACATTTTGCAAAACAAGCAGGCCTTGATGGCGAAAAAGTCATTGAGACGATTGCAAAAGGTGCGGCTGGTTCATGGCAAATGGAAAACCGTTACAAAACCATGTGGGCAGGTGAGTACGAATTTGGTTTTGCTGTTGATTGGATGCGTAAAGATTTAGGTATTGCGTTAGATGAAGCAAAAAATAATGGTGCCACTTTACCAATGACCGCGACGGTCGATCAGTACTACGCTGACGTACAAGCACTTGGTGGTGGGCGTTTTGACACTTCAAGCTTATTGGCGCGCATCGAAGCGTTACATAAAAAATAGATAATCAGAGCGTCGGATAATAAGTCTATCTCCAGCAAGTAAATTAAACGCTAACTGTCTTAAATTTACTTGCATAAGCCCGCAATTAGCGGGTAGATGTGGCTTATTATTCCTGAAATCTCCAGTTACGTAATCACTGACCCAAACATTGTTTGGGTTTTTTTATAAAAATTAATTTTTCTTAAGGTTTATTTAAGTTTTGCTCGTTAGATTTTACCCATAGTCTAAAAAGAGCGAACACTATGCAATCACTTCAAGTTACTAACTTGCCTGTTACCAACACACATGATTATGTGTGTGCAAATGCAAACATGCCATTTCGTGTGCAATTAGAGCAAGTCGTTAAAGCGAGTTTTGCCAGAGCTTACGGCGCCAATATTAAGCAGTTTATGCCGGTGTTATGCCAATTAAGTATTGCCGCTGATTCTTGCACGCTGGGACTTAGAGCTGCTACTCAATCACTTTTTATCGAGCAATACTTACCAGAGCCGATTGAATACTTTGTTGATGTACCGAGGGAAGATATTTACGAGCTTGGTAATTTATGCTCAACAAATCGCAAAGCTACTCTCGCTCATTTTGTACTAATGAATGAAGCACTTTATCAAATTGGCGCAAAACGTTTGGTATTTTGTGCCACTGCAAAGGTTAGAGCATTATTAAAAATGCTCTCAGTTAATTGCACTGAAATAGCATTAGCCAATAGTCAGGCACTTGATAACCCAGCAGATTGGGGGACTTATTATGAAAATAAACCAACACTGTGTGTGGTTGATTTAGCGGCTGCTCATGATTGCGTAATAAACACACCTCATTTGTTTAATATTAAACAGCACTATCATCAAGCGAGTTGCCAATTAGCATCGCAATTGGAGGCATAATGGGGTTTTTATCGAAATTACCACACGCAGCGCTTGATACTGTGATTGTTGATCATCATGACCAACAAATGCAGCCGATCAGTAAACAGACGCTGATGCAAGAAGTGGCCGAGTTAATTATCGACTTTAAAGCGCTTGATATGTCAGCCGTTGCGTTTGTAATGGACAATACGCCTGCTTGGTTAATTGTTGACTTTGCATTGATTGAGTTACAACAAGTAAGCATTCCGCTGCCGACCTTTTTTAGTCCACAACAGCTAACTAATAGCGTGAATAAAAGCGGCGTTTCGCATTTTATCAGCGACACTCCCTGTGAACTTGACGGGTTAGAATGTATTGCGACCTTGAGCGTGTTAACCCGCTACCCGCTTTATATCTATAAAGTAAGCGCTTCGAGCCCTACAACATTTTTTACAGATACCCAAAAAGTGACGTTTACTTCAGGCTCTACCGGTGAGCCAAAGGGAGTGTGCTTATCTTTACAAAGTCAATTACAAGTGGCGACCTCATTGCATAAAAAAATAGCGATAAAACAGCCAAAACATCTGTGTTTATTACCTTTGCCAGTATTACTTGAAAACATTGCAGGGGTTTTTGCACCGTTATTAGCCGCAGGTGAAGTGCATGTTATGACACTGCCAGAATTAGGCTTCTCTGGGGCAAAATTAAATGATGCCAGTCAACTGATCAATGCCATTGATCGTGTGCAACCGAATACGCTTATTTTGGTGCCGGAATTATTGACCTGTTTAGTCTGGTTTGCCAAGCAGGGATGGACAGTACCAAAGAGCCTGAAATTTATTGCCGTTGGTGGCGCTGTGGTCAGCAGTGAATTGATCACTGTGGCGCGTAGTTTAGGGTTACCAGTTTATCAAGGTTATGGCTTATCTGAAGCTTCATCAGTGGTGAGCTTAAACACGCCAAATGATGATGACATAGAGTGTGCAGGGCGGGTGTTAAATCACTTGCAAAGCAAACTGGTAGACGGGCAGCTATTTATTAAAGGACCCTTATTTTTAGGCTATTTAGGTCAACAACCCCATGATCAAACGAGTTGGTATGCAACCGGTGATTTGGTTGATCAACAACAAGGTCGGTTAACTATTAAGGGGCGTTTAAAAAACCAAATTATTACTAGTTTTGGGCGCAACATCAGCGCTGAGTGGCCTGAATCTTTGCTACTCAGTAACAGTGAAGTACAACAAGCTGTTGTCTTTGGTGAAGGTAAAGCGCATTTAGTAGCACTTATTTATGCATCAGTAAATATGACTGATAAGGTATTAGCCGAGCATTGTAGAGGTATTAACGCACAATTACCTGAATATGCCCAAATTAAAACATTTCATCGCTTAGCTGAACCACTTACTGCAGAGTGGGGATTATTAACCAGTAATAACCGCCCTAAACGCCAAGCAATAGCAAACTATTATCATGCACAACTAACAGCACTGTACAGTGAGGCAATATTATGAGCAATTTTTTCGAGACATTAAAATCACAAACCCAAGCAGAACGCGAGTATTTACTGGCTGCACCGATCATTGCTCGAGTATTCAAGGGGCAAGTAAGCACAACTGAGTATGCTTCATTTTTAGCTCAAGCCTATCATCACGTTAAACATACGGTGCCATTAATGATGGCCGTGGGCGCGAAATTATCGACTGAACAAGAGTGGATCCGCGAGGCTGTTGCGGAATATATAGAAGAAGAAATAGGTCATCAAGAGTGGGTGCTCAATGATATTGCAGCCTGTGGTTTTGATAAACAACAAGTACGTCAAAGTGCTCCCAAATTTGCCACCGAGTTAATGGTTGCTTATGCCTACGATACAATTAATCGTGGTAATCCATTGGCATTTTTTGGCATGGTGCATGTACTCGAAGGTACTTCAATTGCGTTAGCCGATAATGCGGCAAGTAATATAGCCAATATGACCGGATTACCTAAAAAGGCATTTAGCTATTTAACATCTCATGGAGCTTTGGATATTGAGCATGTGAAGTTTTTTGAAGATCTGATGAATAAAATAGAGTCTCCTGCAGATCAACAAGCGATTGTGCATGCCGCTAAATGTTTTTATAAGTTATATGGCAATATTTTTCGTGAATTAGATACAGATCCACAGTTTGCAAGTAGCGACTTGGAGCAAACTGCATGAACCGTCCACTTTGCGTGTTAACAGGTGCGACAGGCGGAATTGGTCAAGCCGTGGCATTAAAGTTGATTCAGCATGGTTGGCGTTTACTGCTAGTTGGTCGCCAACAAGCACAACTAGAGGCATTACAGGTTAAGTGTGGCCAAGACTGTGAGATATTTATTGGTGATTTAACATCAGCACAGACTCGCCAAAAATTACTTGCACATGCTAAATCACTTGGCGGTGCAACAATGCTTATCAATAACGCTGGCATTAATGTGATGCAAGGTTTTAGTGAAATGACGGAGCAGCAAATAGATGACTTACTGATCGTTAATCTGTCGGTGCCAATTAAGTTATGCCAACTATTTTTACCACAAATTTTAGCTAAAAAAGGCTCAATTGTTAATGTGGGATCATCGTTTGGTAGTATTGGTTACCCTTATCAAACCTTATATTGCGCAAGTAAATTTGGTTTACGAGGAATGACCGAAGCGCTGGCCCGCGAACTTAGTCACTGTGATGTAAAAATATTATATTTAGCACCTAGAGCAACTGATACAAATATCAATTCAGTGCAAGTACGCGCGATGAATAAAGCTTTAGGCAATACAATGGATCCACCTGATAAAGTGGCAGATGCGCTTATTTCATTATTGAAATCTGGAAATTCACGCAGTTACATTGGCTTCCCAGAACGCTTATTTGTCAAACTAAATGGTGCTTTTCCATCCTTAGTAGATAACGCAATTGCAAAACAACTTCCTAAAATTAAAAGTTTTTTTGCAGATAAAATTGATAAAGGTGAATGACTATGATTAAACTACTTTATACTAGCTGCTTGTTAACTGGGATATTTTTAACCAGTGCAGCGCATGCTGATGTTGCTAGCGAATTAACTCAGGTGCAAACAAGTTGGGCAACTGTGAATTATGAATTAGTAGATAAAGCGCAGCTCAATGCATTTGAAAAGTTATCAGAGCAGGCCGCTGAGTTTGCAAAGACCTATGATGATCAGGCACAAAGCCATATTTGGTATGGTATTGTGCTATCTAGTTATGCTGGGGCAAAAGGCGGCTTAGGTGCATTAGGATTAGCAAAAGATGCTAAAGCACAGTTAGAGCAAGCCATAGAAATTGATGCCAATGCGTTATCAGGCTCTGCTTACACCAGTTTAGCGACCCTTTATAGTAAAGTACCTGGTTGGCCAATTGGATTTGGTGATGATGACAAAGCGAATAAATTATTTAACCAAGCGCTTGCTATTAATCCAAATGGTATCGATAGTAATTACTTATACGCGGCATTTTTGTATGACGAAAGAGAATACAAAAAGGCAAAAACACATTTACTTGCCGCTCAACAGGCTCCTGCACGTCCTGATAGGCCAAAAGCGGATTTATACCGCCAGCAAGAGATCACCCAATTGTTGGCAAAAGTCGAGAAAAAACTTAAGAGATAATATGCATTTACTACTGGTTGAAGATGATAAGTTAGTGGCTGAAGGGTTATGTCGTTCACTTCGTCAACAAGGTTACAGTGTCGAGCACTGTGCTAGTATAAAATCAGCCATGCAATGGCTCGAAAATGACGAGATCGAACTACTTGTACTTGATTTAGGGCTACCTGATGGCGATGGTATTGATGTATTAAAACACGTCAAAAAGCATCGCCCTAACTTACCAGTAGTAATCTTAACGGCACGCGGTAGTATTGACGACAAAGTACAAGGGCTAGATTTAGGTGCTGATGATTATTTAGCTAAGCCATTCGATCCTGCTGAATTATTTGCCCGTTTAAGAGTCGCTAGTCGGCGCGTAACTCATGCGCAATCAAGTACTATTAATGTAGCAAATGTAGAAATGGATACCTCCGCTTTTACAGTCACACTTGATCAGCAACCGGTAAACCTGCCGCGTAAAGAGTTTATGTTACTAAAAGCACTTTTTGAAAATCAAGGGCGCGTATTGTCCAAACAACAATTAGAAAGCAAACTATATGAGTGGGGCGAAGAAGTAGGTTCAAATACTATTGAGGTGCATATTCATCATCTACGTAAAAAGCTCCCTAAAGATCTAATTAAAACCTTACGTGGCATAGGTTATGTGGTAGGTAAACGTTAGTGTCAATTAAACGCAGATTAACGCTGATTATTTTATCAACGGTGATCCTGACTTGCTTTTTGGCATTCAGCAAAGGCTACCGCGAAAGTATGAGCCAGGCCGAGCTGCTACTTGATAACGAATTGCAAACCATTGCTCATGTACTGATCGAGCAACCTATACACAGCGACAAGCCAGTGTTAAGAAGTGATCTAACTCGATTACTGTTTCAAATTTGGCAAGATAACAATTTGCTTAGCGCGTCTAAATCATTAGCTGAACTGGCGCAAAAACCAAGCCTGAATGGATTTAGTGTTGAAAACTTAGCCGGACAGCGGATGCGAGTATTCAGATTAACCATGCAGACAAAACAAGTGCTGGTGGCAGAGCCGCTGAGTAAACGCTATGCCCTTAGCGAGACTATGATTTTGTCAGCAATGACACCTTTGCTTTGGAGTGTGCCACTGCTTGCGGTGTTGATCAGTCTATTTGTCAAACAAGGATTAAGGCCCTTAACACGCCTTTCAACATTATTAAAAACGCGACAAGCCAATGACTTTACTGCCATTAATTGGCAAGTGAGCGAATACGAAATTAAACCGGTGATCTCACGGTTAAATGATCTGTTTAAACGTGTAGAAAGTGCCTACTTAAGAGAACGCTTTTTTGCCTCAGATGCTGCCCACGAATTACGCACCCCGTTGAGTAGTTTAAAAATAAATGTTCATAATCTATGCGCACAAGGTGACGGTTGCTTGGAACTTGATGCAATGGCGCAAGGTATCGATAAACTTAGTAATATTGTTGAGCAAATGTTGATTTTGGGACGCACCTATCCAGAGCAATGGCAGGCACAATTTAGCCCAATTTCAGTGCTAGAGGTCAGTCAACAAGTGGTTGCACAGCTATACGAACGACTTGATGAAAAACAACATATGATCAGTATTGAAGGCGATGATTATGTTATTAATGGTGACCAATTTACCTTGGCAACCTTATTTAGTAATTTATTAAGTAACGCCATAAAATATACGCCCAGTGGTGGCAATATAGTGATCCGCTTAAATAATCAACAAGGTGAGTATGGTTGGCAGATTGATGACTCAGGTCCTGGCATTGATGATGCCCATAAAGCACGAATTTTTAACCGTTTTTACCGTGTTGGAGGTGATAAACACCCCTCTGGAGAGCAAGGTGCCGGATTAGGTATGGCGATAGTTGAACATATAGTAACAATTTATGATGCAAGTATTTCTTTAGCCGACAGTGAATTAGGCGGCTTACAAGTACGAGTAGAATTTATGCAAGGAGCAGAGAGTGAATAACTGGTTAGGGTTTATCAGCCTGCTGCTATTTAGCGTATTACCGTTTTCGTGTTTTGCTAAAGAATATAAATTAATTTTAAAAGATCACCTTTTTTATCCAGCGGAGATCATCGTTCCGGCCAATACTAAACTAAAACTTTTAATTGAAAATCAAGATAGTACGCCAGAAGAGTTTGACAGTTTTGATTTAAATCGAGAAAAAGTGCTGTATCCTAATCGTAGTAGTGTGATTTATATCGGGCCACTGAGCCCTGGGCGTTATGAGTTTTTTGGCGAGTTTTCACCTAACACAGCCCGTGGTGCAGTATTAGTAGAAGGAAAGACTGATGCTGATAACTAGTTTATTGATGAGTATAAATCAGCTGTTACCAGTCGTGATTTTACTTGTGCTGTTACAGTCATTGCTAAAGCTAAACCAGCGCGTGCTGATAGTGACCGCTTTTGTTGGGCTGCTTTGTAGTATTATTTATGTACAAAGTGCCGCTTGGTTGAGCCAGTTATTTGATCATCGCGGCCTTGAGTTTAGTCAAATGCTGTTATGTGTCATCGTGTATGTTGCATCACTAATAAGTTGTAAACAGCAGCGTTTATTCGCATTGCTTGCAATAGTTGCGGTTATGGCGCTGTATTTGAGTCACTATTTTATTTATCTGGTTGGTTTTTGGCATAACACCGATACAGCAAAACCTTTGCTTATAGGTACATCTTTGGGAATAGGGATCTGTGGTAGTTTTGGTGTGTTGCTATTATTTTTACTGCACAGTGTTAGAGCACGATTTGGTGTGTATCCACTGATGCTGTTTTTGGCTTTTAATGCCTCGGCAAAATTACTGATAGTATTAGATCTGGCCAGCCAAATTGACTTGATCAATATTACGTCCAACTACTTTGATTGGCGTGCAGTGCTAGTCGAAAACTCAGAGTTAGGCCGTGTACTCAAAGCCTTAGTCGGCTATGAGGCAACGCCAAGCAAAACTGCATTATGGCTTTATCTAGTGGCGGTTATAGCCTTTATTGGCACCAGTATAGTATTTACTCGGCAATTTTCTCAAAAGGAGCCATCATGAGATTTATTCTCGCGTGGTGCTTAACTTCGCTTTTGTTCATGGCATCGTTTAATGTGCGAGCCGATGGAATAGTCGTAGATAAAGTTTACCACCCTTACGTATTACCATTTGAGCGCGAATTTGAATGGCGTTTGATCTCTCATCAAACAGATAAGGGCAATATTTTAGCCCAACGAATTGGCTTAGGTGGCTCGTTTAACGACACTATGAGTTTGGAAGGTTATGCGGTTGGAGAACGTGATGACGACGGTAACTTTGGCTTCTCAGCCTACGAACTAGAACTGCGTTGGCAGTTGGTGGAGCAAGGGCGGCTGTGGGCTGATTGGGGCGCCTTATTTGAACTTGAAAAGCAAGAAGGCAAAGATAGTTATGAAGCCACAACTGGCTTTTTATGGGAAAAAGAATTTGGTCGGACTAGCCTCACCATGAATGCATTTTTAGTCTACGAGTGGGGCGGTGATATTAAAAACGAATGGGAAACTGAGTTTCGCGCGCAGTATCGCTATCGTTTTCGCTCTGAGTTTCAGCCTGCATTAGAGCTATACGCCGGAGAAGACTTCTTTGGTATTGGCCCTGGTTTTATTGGGCTGCATCGATTTTCAGCGAAGCGACAACTAAAGTGGGAAGCAGGATTTGTGACAGAGCTGAGCCAACAAGGTAAAGATCACAGTTTTCGCCTTGCCCTAGAGTTTGAATTTTAAAGCAAAAAGCCGCGAAAACTCTGCTCGCGGCTTTAAATCTCTGCAAACTACATACTTTGCGCGTAGTTATAAAGCGCTTTTAGAATAGTTAGATTTTTTTCATTATCGTCATGTTCATGGGCAAGATTTTCTAGCGTAACCATAAAATCTTGTGCGCTGATCGATGGTTGATCTTCACCATGCATTAATTTGTTTTGGCAATATTGACGCCACTGATCAAGTTCATCTTGATTAAGTGATTGCGGCCAGTTACGGGCACGGTATTTAAACAATAAGTTATCAAACTTTTTATCTTCAAAATCCAACTTCATACCCGCTAATTGCTCAGGGCTGGCATCACGGATAATGGCAAATTTAGCTTTATCAGCATGACTGGTGAAGCCGTCGTATAACATGTAATCAGTATTGGTGGTTTTACCGTAATCGGGCTTATCGTTAAATACTTCAGTGACTTTATCGCGAAGACTAGGGTTGGCTTTTAAAATCGCAAGATTTTTTAAACACTGCTCGCGGTCAATGCCTAAACGGGCGGCGTTTTCAGGTAATAAAGTTTTAGCAGGCGCTAAAATAGGGCATTTATTTAAATGTACCAATTTTAAACCAACAGGCAGTTCATCATCGGCAAGCTCACTGCGCTTGGTATAAAGGCGGGTGCGCAACTCTTCAATTGATAAATCGAGTAATACCTTTGGATCTTCGGTTAAGTTAAAACACACTACTGCATTTTTATTAGTCGGATGAAAGCTCATCGGGGCAATCCAACTGGTACAGCCTTGGGTAGCAGGAATACGTGATGAAGTATGCACCAGCGGCGTCATATTAAATACATCAACTAACTCAGCTAAGGCTTTTTTACCGCGCAAACTAAAAAAGAAGTTATACAGTTTTGGCTGTTTTTCTTTTATTAGTTTAGCCAAAGCAATCGTCGCGGTTACATCAGATAACGCATCATGCGCCGCAGCGTGTTCAATGCCATTGGCAACCGTTAAATGCTCCAACTTAAAGCTTGGGCTGCCATCTTCTTTTAACGGCCATTCAATACCTTCAGGGCGCAGTGCATAACAAGCACGCACTAAATCTATAATATCCCAGCGGCTGTTATTGTTTTTGTATTCGCGTTCGTAAGGGTCGTAAAAGTTACGATAAAAGCTGTAACGACTTACTTCATCATCAAAACGAATGCTGTTATAACCGGCCACGCAGGTATTAGGCACACTAAATTCAGCATGGATCTTGGCAATAAAGTCAGCTTCAACTAAACCTTTTTGCATCGCCACTTGCGGAGTAATACCGGTGATCAAACATGCCTCAGGATGCGGTAAATAATCAGCCACAGGTTTGCAATATTCAATCAGCGGCTCACCAATAATGTTTAAATCAAGATCAGTACGAACACCCGCAAACTGGCTCGGCTTATCCTTTTGCGGACTCGCCCCCCAGGTCTCATAATCGTGCCAGTAGATTGTTGCTTGATTTTGCTCTTGATAAGCCATTTAAAAACCCTTTAAGTTAGCTTGAAGCGGTTGCAATACCGCCAAGTTACTAAATTCATGAATTATTTAGATTATGGCATACAGGCGAGGGAGTTTATAGGTTTGGATGATGAAATGATGGTAATCATACTTTCGCAGGTAGCTTAGCTAGAGTGTTGCGAAACTTAATCATTCATTAAAAGAAAAGCCTGCTTAAAAACTCATAACTATGAATGCATTCAATTGTAGGTTGAGTTTTAGCCCGAAAAAATTTTACTGCGAGCTACAAGAGCATTATCGTAGGCGTTAAGCTTGCTGGCGCATTTTTTGGTCGAGAAAACAAGGGCGAGTATCAGCGTTAAAGTTTTTATAAATCAGTGATCTAAATTAAAAGCAATATTTAAATTGTTGTTGAGCTTTTTGGCCCTATAAGTAGGAGTGCGCTTTAGCCACGAATGTTTTTTACCTTTTCATCATGTTCTACACTTTAAAGCTTTCCTATTGCTCAGATGGAATTCATCATCAATTGCTTATTTTCAGGTTGTTACGACGAGAAAGAGCTTAAAAGCATATTTGCAGCTAATTTATATAATTAAGTTGCTGAAACTAATTATAAAGTTCACAACTAGTATTGTATTCAATACTAATAGCGATTACGTACAAATCCAGTAATATTTCATTGTCAGGCGTATATGAACAATTTAATGCCGTTAATAAATAGAATATCAGTTCGTTTATTAGACTAAAGTCTATAAGTTAATTTTCTTCACCTATCGGATTTAGTTTTATCGTTTGTCGAAATTGAGCCAACACTCTAAAGTTCAGTTGTCGGCAACAGATACGACGTAACCAAATAGGAATATAATCATGAAACTTACACTAATCAAAACCATCGCACTTGGCTCATTATTTACTTGCTCAGCGGCTGTTATGGCTGATCAAAGTGATTACAAATTAATGATTATTGATAATGCGGCAGCGTCTCAGCCAGTTGAACAATCATTTAATAACTGCGCATTAAATGTGAAATCAAAAAATTATGCACAAGCAGATGAAATTTGTACCAAAGCAATTGCATTACTAAAGCAAAGTAATGGTCCACGTATGAAAGTTCGCGAGCTAACGTCATTTGCATTAAGCAACCGTGGTGTGTCACGTATGATGGCAAACAATGATACGGCTGGTCTTTCTGATTTATACGAAGCGGCACAAATCGCTGATAGCGAAATGGTTTCTCATAACCTGACGCGCGCTAAAGAGTACCTTTCTCTATAATAGTTTTTATAAACGATTAAAGACAAAACCACGTTAGGCTAAGCCAACGTGGTTTTTTGTTTTTTTAAAGTGTTTATCTTCTGAGCCAACCGTAAAATTCACTTATTTATTTACGTATTTACTGGCCTCAGTTTAGCTGTACTAAATATATTAAATTTTAAGTTGTAGAGTGGGGCTTTATCTAAACTAGTAAAAAATAAAAACACTTCAGAGGGCGCTGAAGTGCTTTGTACAAGGGGAGTAATGTTATTTTACTGTGCAGTAGCGACTAGTTTAACCCAGTCATAACTGACTATCCCTAGTAACCCGATTTGTAACGATTGACCAGCGTTAACAGCTAAAGTACAGCTTTCGTTGCTGCCGGGATTTTTTGACTGGCAATCATACTTTGTTTGCGTGACTGCACCATCTGCATTTACATATAGGCTTATATCTCCTTGGCTGCCTGCTGTACTTATTGTTACAGATGTTTTTCCTGTAGGAACCAGATAGCTGTATCGTTGCCAAAAACCGGGAAATCCATAGGCGCGAGAGGTAATAATTGTGCTATCTCCCGTCGGTGGTGTACTGTTTTTATAATCAGCACCGGGATGACTGATTGTATGGCTGATTACTTGGCTTTGAATATTTACAAATTGCTTAGAGAGTTTTAAATGAGTATCGGCTTGTGCACCGATTGTCGTTTTTTTTGCTGCTTGATTGGTATGTTGCATAATAGTCAGTTCATCGACTTCAGCAATACTGTGTTGGCCATAGATGGCAATTGCAATTAATGCTGCATATTTACATTTTTTCATCTTTATTTCCTACCATAGTTAATTTACCGACTGTTTGATGTAAAACTAATGATTAATTACATGTTTGATTCATAAAAATCTTGGCAAATAATCAGTACCCAATTGCTAAAGCAAAATCTAGAGTGAATTTTAATCAATGCCAATAAATTGCGTGAAATATTTAGAACCCCCAATAAGTGCAATAAAGTCAATAAAAAAACTTGTTTGTTATCCAGTTGAAAACAAAAATGTGATGGTTAACAATAAATGAGCTGGTTACGCATGTGTGTTTAATGTTTTTACTTTGTAAATTTAGTGTAAATGTAAGTGTGCGTTTTTATGTTTTTAAACACGTTTAGTGAGCTAAATATAACTAAACGTGTTTTTTACTGAAGGTTTTTTAACTATTAATAGTCCAGCCAAAGAGTTTCACCTCAAGGTAATAAAAGTTATTAGAAGTCTATTTGGTCGTCGTAATGATATTTTTAGTGAGTACTATTTATATAGTGTTGGTTGTGATTAATCTTAATTAACATAGGCTAATGTATTGATTTAATATTTAAAACTTTGGACATAAAGCGTGATCAAAGCCTTTTTCAGTTAATAAAAAAGTCGCGCTTGGGGTAGCAAAAATATAGCCTTCGTAGTTAAGAAACGCAATTGTGCCTTTAACTGATTCGATTTGCTCTGCTGATGCACTTTCTATAATAGCTTTCGGATCTAAATTGACTGGTGTTGGAAACTGCTGATAAAGCTGCTTAAAAATTAAGGTGGCGATAGTTTTAAAGGTGTCGTTATTTTTCATTTTTTTGCTCCTTGGTGTTTATGTGTGCTGCTAATGCATTATTGTAACTCTTTCTATTTAAAGAGTAACTGCCACACTACCTGTTGATCCTAAAATAATACGCGGTTAAATAGCGATAGAGTTGCAGTTAACCCATCGCTATATCATGAGCTGGTGCTGTATTACTTGTTATTTACAAGGTTCAGGAATGCGTTTTGGGGTAACAATTCGTGGCATTAATAAGCCGATGATCACAACAATAATGCCAATTAATTGTAGTTCTGTAATTGGTTGGCCCATCAAAAATGCTGTTAACATGGCAAATACCGGAACGAAGTTAAAAAATAACGACGCATTCGCTGAGCCAAGTTGGCGTATGCCATTAAGCCACAGAAGATAGCCGGCAACAGTTCCAAATAAGCCAATATAAATAACATCGATAATACCTACCATTGAGCTATTACTGAGTTCGCTAAGCGGGTGTACATTGGCGGTCACTAAACACATTAAGCCAATGATTGTTGCACCACTTAGCATACTAACAAAAGTATAAGGCAATACAGGCATGTACTGATTGATACCTTGGCTAAAGTAAGTGTATGAACTCCAAGCTAACATACCTAAAAAGATCATTTTGTCGCCGGCATTGATTTGCATATTCAAAAGCACGGCTAAGTCGCCATTGGTGATAACTAATAATACACCTGATAGGCTAACGATTAAGCTAAAACATTGTGCTGCAGTAGGCATTGAGCGCTTTGCAACTGAGCTTATTAATGAGGTTGCAAGTGGGCTCAGCGCCATTATTAACGAGCCGTTTGCGGCACTGGTATGTTCCAGCCCGGTAAATAAACCGAGGTTTAAGCCACCTACGCCAACAGCACTAACAATAATCACCCAAGCCCATTGGTTGAACGTTAAACTTGGTTTTGTACTGTTAATTATTTTTAAGTAGATAGCCAAGCAGATTGCGGCAATACTAAAGCGCCAAAATACTAAAGTCAGTGCGTGTACTTGATTTAATGCATGTTTACCAATAGGAAAACAACTTCCCCAAAAAAATGCACATAATAACAGGAGTAAAATAGCTTTTGTGTTGGCTGAGAAGTTCATCAGCAATCCAGAGATGTTGAAAAGTTGCGGCAAGTGTATTACTTTCCATAATGTGGATAAACAAGCAAAAATAAGAGAGTAGATTCCAAAAATGAAATATAGATATTCACTAGACGATTTACGCTATTTTTGTATTGTTGCTCATTTAAAAAGTTTTAAAGATGCTGCACTGGCTTTATCAGTGCCTTTATCAACATTGAGCCGTCGTATTCGACAACTTGAAGATGATTTACAGCTTAGATTGTTAAACCGTGATGCTCATCGCGTATCGCTGACCCATATGGGGGAGCTGTATTACCAACGTTCGAGTGCATTGTTTGCTGAGTTAGATGGAATTAATGATGATCTTCATATCGAGAAGAATCAACCGAAAGGTAAGATCATAATCAGTGCACCTATTAATGCCGGCTCGCAATTTTTAAGGGATATTTTTTATGATTTTTTACTGCAATATCCTGAGATCCAACTAGATATTAGGCTCTCGAATACTTTAATTGATATTGAAGCGCAAGCAATGGATGTGGTGTTTAGGGTGGGTAATACGGTGGTTGATAATTGGATTGCGAGGCCACTTAAAGATATTCACTTTATTTTGTGCAGTAATTCGCAGACGGTGGCCGACAGTGTTAAGCATCCCACTGATTTATGTGCAAAAAGCGCTGTGATTTGCCAGCCGATGTCTATTTGGCAATTAGTAAATAAACAAAATGATGACGCTTATGATTTTCAACCCAGTAAGGGCATTCGTTTAGAGCTTGATGAAATTCAAATGCTCACACACGCGGTTAAAAAAGGCTTGGGGATTGGTTATATTCCTGACTATTATGCATTACCAATGATAGCTCAAGGTGAGCTTCAGCATGTTTTGCCTGATTGGCAAAGCAAGGCACGCACTTTATTTATGTTATATCGGGATCGTGACCATTTACCATTGCGCGTCAGATTATTCATCGAATATGTGCTAGCTAGATTTGAGCAAGGTTAGTATGCTTTTTTATTATTTTTCTGAACTGTTGGGCAAGTGAAATACAGCCTGTTTAGTTATTAATAGCGCCGGACTACAAATTTTAGTGCCTGTATATTAAAAGGAGATATTAAATATGCAAACCAATCTAGTGGTTGAACGGTTTAAGCAGCAGGGTTTTGTACAAATTAAACAAGTACTTAAACCAAGTGTAATCTCAAAACTGCAGCACCTTTGTGATGAGTTGGTTGCTCAAGCACAGTCACGCTATGTAGCCGTTTTACCATTTGATAATATTGCTGTTATGCAAACTGCAGATGAGCCTTTTGTTTATCGCGTTAATGAGCTTTTTCAATTTCAGCCACAATTTGCTCAACTGCTAGCGCAAACCGAACTAATGAGTTACGTTGAAGCGATTATCGGCGAAGCTGTTTTACCTAGCTATGAGTCACTTGTGATAAAAAATTCATTAGATGCACGCGGATTTGATTGGCACCGCGATATGGCGGTGAGAACTCAAGAGCCTATTTTTACCGTGGGGGTGTATTTAGATGATGCAATAGCGCAGCAAGGGGCGTTAACAGTGATCCCGCAGTCTCATTGTAGCCAAGCAAGTGTGTGTGATTTAAAGCGCCAGCTATCCATTGCACAATTACAAAGTGTGGATATTACGGCCAATGCAGGTGATGTGGTAATTCACCATGTAAACACGGTTCATGCATCAGGAAGACAGAAAGGTTCAGCTATACGTAGAACGATCTATTTTGAGTTCAGAGCAGTATCACATTTTATTGATAATCCGTGCTTTCCTAGTGAGTGGATCGAAAAGCGGCAAGCGTTAATGGCTAACCTCAACGCGCTTAATTCAGCTGATATGCCTAATAATGTGCAGCTACCCAATGATTTGTATGTAACTCAAGTACGAATAGAGCCGGCGGAATATTGTATTGAGTTTGCCAGTTAACAGTATCAACATAGATATTTACATGTGTGTAAATCCACCCTAAATATATAAATTTGCTCTGAACTAATACAGCCAATACAAGTTAAGCGACTACGATACAATTACGACCTTGTGCTTTTGCCTCATAGAGTGCTTTATCTGCGCGATTAAAAATAACTGAACTCGAGTCATCTGCCTGATAACATGTTACCCCAAAGCTTGCGGTCACTTTAGGTAAGCTCACTTCATCTAATTCGCTAATATACACTCGTAATCGCTCTGCAAGTTGGTGGGCGTGTTGCTTATCTTGAATAGGAGAGATAATAGCAAACTCTTCGCCACCGATACGAAACAGCATATCCATGGCATGTATTTGTTGCTGTAATTGTGTAGCTAGATGTTTTAATAACTTATCACCTATTTGGTGGCCATATTGGTCATTAACTTGTTTAAAGTGATCAATATCCAATATTATTAAAGCAAATAGATATTCGCTTCGTGCTGCCATATTGATCTGGTTTTCTATTTGTTCTTCCCACTAGTGTCGGTTAAATACACCTGTTAAGCGATCTTGGGTTGCTAATATTATTAATTGTTTTTCAATTTCCTCACGGCTAGTCATTTCCTGATTCAAACGAGATATAACAATTTTTATATCGTGTTCTAATGCTGCAAGCTCATCTTTAGTTTTGATCTTTTTCTGAAGTTCCAAAGGTAACTCATGGTGTTCAACAGAAGAGTTTAATGTTTCGATATTAGATTGGATGCGTTGAATACGACGTAAAATAATTTGAATAATAAAGGTCGTTAACAGCAAGCCGAGGATGATGGCGCATATACCGAGTAAGCTGCTGACAAATAGAAAGTCTTTTTCGTGCTGATCTGTGTAATACGCATCATCAGAGGTTAATTTATTTAATTGCGCTATTATTTGTTTTTCTGCACTTTCTAGCTCAGTTGCCATTGTTTCGACTTGCAACCGCGCTTGCTCAGTAAGTTGATTCTGTTGGTAAACATTTTCTAAATAGTTTTCGAACTCGTCACTTTTTTGCGTATAGTTTTCAATTGTGGTGGCCACTTTTTGATGTGCTTCAGGCTGTAATATGACTTCTTTTAATGCTAATGAGTGATTAATCATTGCTACCGCTTTATCGAGCAATTGTTTTATTTTTTGTTTTTCAAAAGCAAATTGTTGATGTGGGTTGAGCGGCTTATCACCCATTTGGTTTTTTAGTTGAAATTGCTCAAATTGCAGGTGTTGTTCAAGCTCTATGAACTCCACTTGTTGCATTAACTGACTTAACGGAATATCCAGAAAAGCCACTACGCGCATTTCACGTTCTATTTGATTTACTTTATAGGCCGAAAAAACAAAAACGTTAATAAAAAAACAAATAATCCACCAATTTTTTGCTTTATTGACGCATTGTACCAGTTGAATACCGACATAAAGTTTCTCACTGCTTAATAGTCCCTCAAGTATAGTTTAAAAAGCGCGTAATCTAGCTTATTAAGTCTGACCACAGCAAGCATTAATTGACTAACCTTAGGACAGATTAATCAAAGTTATTAGATACTTTATTTAATAGAGATGATGTGCAGTTGATCAACCGTGTACTTACTTGACGATTGAGTTCGTAATATTGCAGGCGTGCCTTGTGAGGGAATACTAGCACTAAATGAGTAGAACGTTTGTCAGTAGCTAAAGTCGGTCATCTTTGCATCACATTTAGCTTTTGTGTATTTAGTCACGTAACTTGAAGACCCCGATAAGACTCATACAGGAAATGCTGAAAATAGCTTAAGTAGGTAAAGTGAATTTACTAATAAAGCTAATTATTGCCTTAAATCAATCATCACTTTTTGGTTAATTATTTTTTAACAAAACGTAATGTTTTGTAATATTTCTATAGGGTTTGATCAGGTAACATGAGCCTTAGCATAGAGGTTAATTAATAAACACGCCTTTAGGATGGTTTTTGGTATTAACTTGTAAATTATTAGCTTTATTAATGTTGGTCTAGTTTTTTTGTACTACTCTCATGGTCGCAATATTAATTATTTTTATCACAGTAAGTTTATTTATTGGTATTTATATACCAAATTTTAAATGAAAGTTATTGCAAAATTAAGGTGCAGTTGATTAGCGCAGCTGGTGGTTTTAGCGGTTAGTTTACCTTTAAGTTTCAATACGTTATTTATATTGTGCGGATTACAATATGTGCAATCGTTAAATAATGTTATGAGTCTATGTAATTGATTATATTTCAATTTTAGTGGTTTATACACTGAGGCAACCAAGCTGTAGAAGTGCAGAGCTTTATTTTGGCTTTGGTGTTGCAGTGAGCCGCAAACCAAAATAGGTCATGGAATGAATATAAATTTAGCGGCTAGGTTAGTTAAATTAGCTAACACGCGTGGTAGTGATACTGCATATCAATATTTTTATGACGATCAGCAACCTTGTAAAACACTCACTTATGCACAGTTAGATGAACGTGCTAAGCAAATTGCTCGGCACTTGCAGGAGCATTTTTCGCAAGGGGATAGGGCGCTATTGCTATTTAATTCTGGTTTTGAATTTGTGGAGGCATTTTTTGCGTGTCTGTACGCTGGCATTGTTGCTGTTCCTGTCTATCCTCCAAAAAAGAATCAAAATATTGACCGTTTAAGAACTATTGTTGTTGATGCTGGTGCGAAAGGTGCACTGACCACAGAAAAAATTAATGAAATAGCACGTCCATTATTTGAAGCTGAGCCTTTATTGGCTGATTTAGCTATTTTTACCACTGACGCTGAACCCACTTATCAAATTGATACTTTAGATTTTCAGCACTGCGAAGTAGCAGCTGACGAATTAGCCTTTCTACAATATACATCTGGCTCAACGGGTGAGCCAAAAGGGGTAATGGTTAGCCAAGCCAATATTCTCGATAATCAAGAAATGATGAAGCAAGCCTTTGGTCATGATCACAGCACCGGTATTGTCAGCTGGTTACCGCACTTTCATGATATGGGTCTTATTTTTGGTATTTTGCATCCGATCTATATTGGTGCACCAGCGGCTTTGATGAATCCGACTTACTTTTTACAAAAGCCGTATCGCTGGCTCAAACTGTTAAGTGATACTAAAGCTGTAACCTCTAGTGCGCCTAACTTTGCTTATGATTTATGTGTTGATACGGTTAAAGATACTGATTTAAAAAACCTCGATTTATCACATTGGCGCTCTGCATTAAATGGTGCGGAGCCCGTTCGAGCGACGACGTTGGAGCGCTTTGTAGAGAAATTTAAAGGGTGTGGTTTTCGCCGTGACAGTATTTCTCCTTGTTATGGTATGGCGGAAACAACTTTATTTGCAAGCGGTGGTAAATTATCACACTCGCCAACTGTGTTATGTCTTATCACTGCAGAATTACAAACAGGTAAAGTAACAAACGTAACACATGGCGATGATGATTCATTTTGTGATTTACACACATCATCCGATAACTCGCCTTATTATGCGGTGTCGTGTGGCATTACGTGGCACAACCATACAATGGCCATTGTTAATACTGACACTAATAAACGCTGTGCTGATGGCGAAACCGGCGAAATTTGGATCAAAGGTGCAAGTGTTGCACAAGGTTATTGGGGAAAAGCCGCATTAACAAAAGAAATATTTCAGGCCTATGTTGATAATAACGATGGCCCATACTTACGCACTGGCGACTTAGGCTTTGTATATCGCGATGAGTTGTTCGTCACTGGGCGCTCTAAAGATGTATTAATTTTTCGCGGTAAAAATTATTACCCACAAGATATTGAATTGACGGTAAGTAACGCAAATGCTGCACTTGATAATAACGGTGGTGCGGCATTTTCAATAATGTGCGAACAGCAAGAGCGACTTGTCATTGTGCAACAAGTAAAACGTACTGCGGTTCGTAAACTTGATCCTGAAGCGATATGTAAAGATGTGATCCAAGCGATTACAGAGCAGCATGGTATTACGCCCTATGATGTTGTACTGATAAAACCTGGGCGAGTATTAAAAACATCTAGCGGAAAAATTCAACGTCAAGAAAACAAACGTCATTACTTAGCGCAGCAGCTAACGCCACTTTATCAATTGCGTGGTTCTTTTGAGAGCGAAACGTTTGAGCCACAATCAGCAGATATATTCAGTAGCCACTGTGCACTTGAAGATGAACAACATGCAAATTTACTTAGCTTGTTGCAAAGCGTCGTTGCACAGGAAGTTGATGTGGACCCGCAATCACTTGCTGTTGATGCTTCATTTCAATCTTTAGGGGTTGATTCAATGAAGGCGGTGCGTATTTCGGGTGAGTTAATGGAATTGCATGATATTGAGTTAGAGCCGACAGTTTTATATGACTATCCATCTATTTCAAAGCTTGCTAATTATTTATGGCAATTTGCTGCGATCCGAACCGCTGCTATATCATCAAATACAGTCACTATGCCCGCGGCTATACCCACACTAAATGAAGCTGCTCCGTCTCTAAGGGACTCCACGGACAAAGACATTGCCATCATAGGGATGGCATGTCGTTACCCTGAAGCTGAAAGTATAGAGGCGTTTTGGCAGCTATTATGTAACCAACAAGATGCAATTGGACTGCCAAACGAAAGTCGCGGCATGTTATGCCCACATTTGGATAATACCCGTTTAGGTGGTTACATCAGTGGCATTGAACAATTTGATGCAAATTTATTTGGTATTTCTCCAACCGAAGCTAAGCATATAGATCCTCAGCATCGATTGTTGCTAGAAACCAGTTACCATGCCATTGAAGCCGCAGGTTATGCGCCGATGCAATTATCGGGTGCAAAAGTAGGGGTTTATATTGGTATCTCGCAAAATGATTACTTCTTACTTTCTCAGCAATATGAAAAGCAAAATGCTTATTTAGGTACTGGTACTGCGCTGAGTATTGCGGCTAATCGGTTATCGTATTATTACAACTTCAGCGGGCCAAGTGTTGCAGTTGATACAGCATGCTCATCTTCGTTAGTTGCATTGCATTTAGCCATGCAAAGTATTCACAGTGGTGAAATAGCCCAAGCTCTGGTGGGCGGGGTGAATTTGATCCTCAGTGATGAGGTAACGAACGCCTGTGAAAACGCGCAAATGCTTGCAAAAGATGGCCGTTGTAAAACGTTTTCAGACTCTGCAGATGGCTATGTACGAAGTGAAGGGGTGGGATGTTTATTATTAAAGTCGTTAGCGCAGGCAGTACAGGATAACGACCCTATTTACGGGGTACTAAAAGGCAGTGCAGTCAATCAAGATGGCCGCAGTAATGGCATTACAGCACCTAATGGCTTGTCACAGCAAAGTGTTATTAAGTCGGCGTTAGCTAATGCACAAATTGCAGCAGATGACGTGCAATATGTTGAAGCCCATGGCACTGGTACAGAGCTTGGTGATCCAATAGAAGTATCGGCGCTGAGTAAAGTATATAGGCCACAAACAAGCTTAGCTGAGCCACTTACTGTGGGCGCTGTGAAAGCGAATATTGGCCATTTGGAATCGGGTGCAGGCATTGCTGGTGTGATCAAAACCATGTTATGCATGCAGCATAAAAAAATACCCGGCCAAGCTCATGCTAAAGAGCTTAACAAACACATTGCTTGGCATAAAATTGCGTTAAAAATTAATCGTGATTTACAGCCGTGGCCTGTTGGTTCAGACAATGGTTGTATTGCTGGTGTTAGCTCGTTTGGTTTTGGTGGCACCAATGCACATATTATCTGTGCGAGTGCACCTCAACGTGCGGTCGATACCATTGATTTAGCCTCGCAAACGGGATTTTATCTGTTACCGTTATCAGCTAAAACTCCAGATGCGTTAGCCAATTTACTGACGCGTTATGAAACGAGATTAAAGAGTTTATCTGATAATGAATTTGATGCGCTGATCTACACAGCAGCACATCTGACTAAGTTTAAAGAAGCAAAACGTGCCGTATGCGGCGAAGATCGTGCAGGTTTATTACGTGCGATGCGTGGCTTAAATACAACCTCGCATTTAAGTGCGGCTGAAAATGATAAAGCTGCGACAAATTATGAGTTAGTAATGCTATTTACTGGTCAGGGCTCGCAATATCCTGCAATGGCAAAACAATTGTATGATACGCAAATTGTATTTAAAAACGCGATTGATGAATGTGCTCATTTACTTGGCGATAGACTCGGCGAGTCATTGCTAACGGTTCTGTATCAGCAAAGCCATAAACAGTTTTTAGAACAAACTAACTGGACTCAAGTCGGCTTATTTGCGGTTGAGTATGCTACGGCCAAATTAATGATCCACTTTGGCGCCACTCCTAAGCTGTTATTAGGTCACAGTGTTGGGGAGTATGCAGCGGCATGCATTGCTCAGGTGTTTTCGTTAGCTGATGCTATTTTATTGATAGCTGCGCGTGGCCAACTCATGCATGAACTTGCTGATAATGGGGGCATGTTTGCAGTGCGTTGTAGTGAGCAAGTTGCCCAGCAAGTCATTACAAAATGCCATGATAATGGCAAGACTCAAATTGCAATTTCAGCCTATCATGGTGCTTCTGGCGTGGTGTTCTCAGGCGAAAACTCAGCGCTTGAGATTGCCATTGAGTTATTAAAAGAACAAAATCTGACGATTAAACAGCTCAACACAGCACGTGCTTTTCATTCACCACTTATGGATCCGATGCTTGATGATTTTGCTGCTATAGCAGCGCAAGTAAACTATAGAAAACCTTGTTATCCCTTGTTGTCGTCGGTGACTGGCCAGCTAGAAACTGACGCCTTAGCAACACCTCAATACTGGATCGAGCAGATCACTAAACCTGTTCGCATTGATTTATGCGTGAGCGAGTTAGATAAACGTGAGCATTTGTGCGCGGTAGAAGTTGGACCAAAACCTGTTTTGATGGTGTTATTGCAAGAAAACTTGCCCCATTTAGATGCTGAATATTTACCTATATTGCACAGTCAAGGTGCTGATAAAACACGTTTAGTAACCAGTTTAGGGCGTATTTTTGAACTAGGCATTGAGCTAAATTGGGCGCATATTTATCCACAAATAAATATTCAAAAACAGCCATTACCCGCTTATCCGTTTGCAAAAAATGCACATTGGATAGTGCCAACAGCAAAGCAACCAGCGCTAAAAAGTACTGCAATGCAGGAAAATATGCAGGCCAATAAATCGGTAACAAACATAAACCAAGTTGTTGCACGAACTGAGCTTATTCGTGACATCGTACTCTCTAATCTTGCAAATTTATTATCATTACCAGTTGATGCTATAAAAACGAATGTTCCCTTACTTGAAATGGGGGTTGATTCATTAATGATAATGCAAGCCGTACGCACCTATGAAAGAGAATTTGGCTTAGAGTTTAGCGTACGCCAGTTTTACGAAGAACTAAGCACAGTGGATAGTTTATTGGATTATATTGCGCAACATAGTGACTTTTACCCACACACTGAAGATGCCCAGTTAACCTCGGATATTGCAATTATAGAGCAGAATAACCCTTCGTACTCTGATACAACAACTTCTTCAGCCAATATGGGGTTTGATCAACAGACTATCATGGCAATTTGCCAGCAGCAGCTGCAAGCTGCCGCGAGTGTAACTAATGATTTTGGCCGTCAAAGCATTGCCGCGGTGACAGCGCAACAATTACGTTTTCTACAGGGCAGTGCTATAACCTCCTCGGCAAGTGTAACGCCAGACAATATGCCTCAGCAGCAAGTAAAAACAGTTGCAATGCCCGTAAATAAGCGCGCCACAGAACTTCCTGCATCGCAAAGTAGACAATTACACATGCAGCATCAGTCACCCGCTATGCAGCAGCATTTTGAACAACTAAAAGCTGATTATTGCGCAAAAACCAGCGCATCGAAAAAGCTGGTTGCTCAACATCGTGGCAACTTAGCTGATTGCAGAGCCTCAGCGGGGTTTAGGTTATCAAGCAAGGAAATGCTTTATCCGATTTATGCAGACCACTGCGAGCAAGCCAGATTATGGGATATAGACGGCAATGAATACATTGATATTACAATGGATTTTGGAGTTAATTTATTTGGCCATAAAGCCGAATTTGTGACTGATGCTTTAGCGCAACAAGTAGATCAAGGTATTCAATTAGGCTTAGCCAGTCCTTTAGCGTGTGAAGTGGCTGCTTTGATCAGCGAATTAACTGGTTTGGCGCGTGTGACGTTTTGTAATTCAGGCACCGAGGCGGTCATGACCGCACTGCGCTTAGCACGCAATTATACAAAACGTGACAAAATTGTGCAGTTTAGTGGGGCATACCATGGTCATTATGATGGTACTTTGGCGCACTCTGTGGGCCAAGGAGACATCGAGCCTATGTGCGCAGGTGTTCGCCAAGGCGCAGTTAATGACAACTTAGTATTAGATTACGGTAGCGCGCAAGCGCTGGAAATTATTCGTGTAAATGCACATACAATTGCTGCGGTATTGGTTGAACCGGTTCAAAGCAGATACCCAGCAATACAACCGTGGGAATTTTTAAAAGAGCTCAGAGCAATAACCACAGAGCATGGAATAGCACTGATTTTTGATGAGATGATCACCGGGTTTCGCGCTCATCCAGGCGGCGTACAGGGATTAGTGGGGATCCAAGCTGATATGGCAACCTATGGCAAAATTGTTGGTGGAGGGTTGCCAATCGGAGTTGTTGCCGGCAGTGCCGATTACTTAGACGGTATTGATGGTGGTGTATGGCAATATGGTGATCAGTCTTATCCACAGGCAGATACGACTTTTTTTGCTGGAACATTTTGTAAACACCCAATGGCAATGGCCAGTGCAAAAGCGGTTTTAAGCGAAATTAAACGCCAAGGACCACAGTTACAACAAAGGCTAAGTGATAAAACCAATTATCTGAAAACAACCCTTAATCGCTTTTTTGCTGATGCAATGATCCCAATTCAAATTGAAGCTTTTAGCTCTTTATTTCGTTTTAGATTTAGCCAAAATCTAGATATGTTTTTTTATGAAATGCTTAATCGTGGCATCTTTATTTGGGAAGGACGTAACTGCTTTTTATCAGCAGCACATACAGATGCAGATATAGAGATCATTATTACCGCAGTTAAAGACAGTGCCTTGAGCTTAAAGGCGGCAGGTTATTTTGGTAGTGAGCGTGATGATAAGATGAGCTTGGCCACCTTAGCGGCGACATTTCCATTGACCGAGGCGCAGCAGCAATTACTTGCCTTAGCATCAAAGTCACCTGAGGGGGCTTTTGCGTATCACTTACAAGCCGTACTTAAATTAACAGGTCAGTTAGATATAAGTCGCTTAGTTACCGCAGTTGATAAAACAGTACGCGAGTGCACTATTTTACAGTATGCAATTGATAGCGATACGCTTTGCCATAGGTTAGTGGCTGAGCATCGTCCTCAATTGTTAGTTATTAATCTACAACACTCAGATAATAATATCGCTGTAGCAACTCAGTTGCAGGAGTTACGTTACCATGCTTTTGATTTTAATAATGAAGTTGCATGTCGCTTTGCGCTACTAAGAGAAAATGATAATACTGCTTACTTAAGTGTGGTTACGCATCATTTACTCTGTGATGGCGTATCGTTGCAGATTATTTTGAGTAAAGTTGCCCAACACTATAACAACACCACAACAGAGACGTTGGCAGCACCGGTAGACTTTAGTGCATATGTTAAAGCACTTGACCACTATAAAGAGTCTGCTAATTACCAGCAAGATAAGGCATTTTGGTTGGCACAACTAGCGCCAAGTATGCCGTTGCAACTACCAACAAACACTGCGATTGCAACGACAACGAACTATGCAGTATCGGTATTGACTGTTGAACTTAATGAGCACACCAAAGGAAATATTGCTGATCTGGCTAAACAGCAGGGCTGCGGTCAATTTGCCACTTTATTGGGGTTATATATAGCGTGGTTAAGTAAGCTTAGCCAGCAGTCAATGATCACCGTTGGGATCCCTTGCTCTGATCGACAATTACTCCCTCAAGCTGATAGCGCAGAATCTTCCGATAGCGAATTAGTCGGGTATTGCACGAATATTTTACCAATTTGCATTGATGTTACAAACATCAGCAGTGTTCGAGAGTTAATCAAAACAGTGCAATCTGAATTATTAACTGCATTTGAACATCAACATTTCCCTTATTCAGCGTTAGCAAATGAATCGCTTAATTTACCTAATACTTTATTTAATTTAGATAAAGTTACTGCCTTACCGGCATTTACTGAATTGCAATTAAATACCATGCCAAGCAACACCTGTTATAGCCAATTCCAATTAAGTTGTAACTTAACTCAGTTTGCTAACAGTTGGTCACTCACCCTTGAATATCAACAAGATAAATTTACATATGAACAGGTAAATCATTGGTTATCTGGGTTGATAGGGTTGTTTAGCAACGCTGTTGGGACAGACGAACTAAACAGTGCGAACTGTTCATTGTTAGATGATTTACAAATAGCGACACTGGTTACTGAACAATGTGAGCGTGTTGATAAACAACTTTTTGTCGATTCTTGTATCGTTTCATTTGAATATGCTGCGACTCAATACCCTGACAATATTGCTATTACCTGTGATGGCCAAAGCCTTAACTATTCACAGTTAAATCAACGAGTAAATACCTTTGCTCATTATCTTATTGAGCAAGGTATTGGGGTCGGCAGCTTAGTCGCAATTGCACTACCAAGGCGTGCGGAGCTGATTATTAGCTTATTAGCGGTATTAAAAACGGGGGCTGCATTTTTGCCACTCGATATTACTTTTCCGCAAGCACGCATTGAATATATTCTGGCTGATGCACAAGCTGATTTACTGTTGTGTGACAGTTTTAGTGATAGTAGCCCAATTATTGCGAGCAACAAATTGCCCGTATTAGATATTGATACTGTGGTACTTACAGGCTTGCAAAGCAGTAATCCAGATCGCGTTATTGCTCCTTTATCAAGCGCTTATGTTATATATACATCGGGCTCAACGGGGCAACCTAAAGGTGTGGAAATTAATCACCAAGGGCTGCAAAACCTGTTGCTCGCTATGACGGTACAGCCTGGAATAGAGCCAACCGATTGCTTGTTGGCAGTTACCACTATTGCATTTGATATCGCGATGTTAGAGCTGTTTTCGCCCTTAATTGTTGGGGCTAATGTACTGCTTGCGAGTGAGCAAACATGCAGTGACCCATATGCAATTACCGATCTAATAGCACATTTCCCAGTGTCTATTATGCAAGCGACTCCGACGTTATGGCGATTAATAATAAATGCAGCACCTGATTGTTTAGCTGGTATCAAGGTCTTGTGTGGTGGCGAACCGCTTGATCCAGCACTTGCTCAGGCGGTGCTGTCGCAGCAGGGGGATTTATGGAATATGTATGGTCCAACCGAAACCACCATTTGGTCTGCAATTAGCCATATTCAGCACAGTGATGATATTACGATAGGTTCAGCAATTGCTAATACGAGCTTGTATGTTATGGCTGAGGATGCACAAAGTCCATGTTTACCTCTACCTATTGGCGTGTGGGGGGAGTTATGGATCGGTGGTTTAGGATTAGCGACTGGCTACTTACAGCAACCAGCACTCACAGCTGAACGTTTTGTTAGTCATGTTTTTAATGGTCAATCGCATCAGCGTTTGTATAAAACTGGCGACCGTGCAAGGCGTTTACTCGATGGCCGTATTGAACTACAAGGGCGGTTAGATCAACAAGTTAAACTAAACGGGCATCGTATTGAATTAAGTGAAATTGAACACCACCTGCGCTTGTTATTTGCGCACCAAGATGTACGTGTTTTTATCAAACCAAACAATCACGACCAGCCGAGTTTATGTGCTTATAGCCTTGAGGACGACAGTTTGGAAAGTGTTTGGAGTGTGAGTGAATTACGTCGTGTGCTATCACAATCATTGCCAAGTTATATGGTGCCAGAATCAATCTGTTGGTTAACGCAGTGGCCAACCACACCAAATGGAAAATTAGACACGAAAGCATTACCGCTTCCGACTGCGGCTATGCAATCGGCAATAGTACGTATTGCCCCCAGCTGCGCGACTGAAACGAGCTTACTGCAACATTATTTAGCATTACTTAAGGTTGCAGTGTTAGGTACCCAAGAAAGTTTCTTTGATTGTGGTGGTAACTCTGTACTCGCTATGCAGCTTGTGTCACGAATTAATCTGCAATTTAAAGTACGGGTGACGGTCGGCGATATTTTTGACTACCCTAGCGTGGCGCAATTAGCGCTACGAATTGACGATTTATTATCAGCGCGAGCAGCAAGTACCGAGCAAAGTCAGCCTCAGGTTACTGTTGTGAGCGATATAGTGAGCGGCCGTGATATTAGTAAAGCCCTTGATGATAGCAGCATGACTGAAATGGACTTGTAACATGGATAATGTAGCAATTAAAACTTTACTGGCCGAATTGGACGCACAAGGTATCTTCGTTTATTTGCAAGATGGGCGGTTAAAGTTACGAAGTAAGTTAACGACAGTCCCAGCACCAGAACTGGCAAAGATCAAAGCATGTAAGGATGAGCTGATTGCCTATATGCAACGTCATCATCAGCAACAAGGGGATTTATCAAGTGCGCAACAACGTATTTGGTTTATTGATCAATATGAACAGCAGTCAACTGCATACAATATGTGTGGTCTGTTGCAGCTGTCAGATTCATTGACAATAAATGAACTACAGCGGGCATTTGACAAATTGTTGGCTCGCCATCAAATATTAACAACGCAATTTTTTAACACTGATCAAGGTGTTGTGCAGCGAGTTAATAGCCAGTTGCGCTTAGCATTGAATACACTTGAGATAGCACGGCATGAAACACCCACACAAATAGTTGAAAAATTACACGATGAATTAAGTTACCGCTTTGATCTGGAAAATGATTTACTGATACGTGCAACGTTAATTGGCCACTCAGGTGAGGGTAAATGGTTATACATTGCGATGCATCATATTATTGCCGATGGTTGGTCTGTACGGCTTTTGGTGCAAGAATTATTGGCGATACTGACAAATAATAATAATACCGTTAATAATGCGGCTGCATGTAAACCTTTACAGTATTTAGATTATGTACATTGGCAAGGTCAGTTTAAACAATCACCTATATATCAACAGCAGCTAAGTTATTGGCAACAAGCGCTAACAGGGATGGAGTTATTTGAGCTGCCAACGAGTTATCCTCGTGATAAACAAAAAACCTATCAAGGCAAGAGCCAGCACAGTGTTATCGAGACACGGCTGGTTACCGAATTTGACAGTTGCTGTCAGCAATTAAGTGCTACTCGGTTTGTCGGGTTGTTAAGTGTGTTTTATGTACTATTACAGCGCTATAGCCAAAAACAGGATATTACGGTGGCGGTGCCTGTATTGAATCGTGAACAGCCCGAATTTGAGAATGTTATAGGGTGTTTTATCAATACCTTACCTATGCGACAAATGGTGTCACCGCAGAGCTCTTTTGCACAATTAATAGCGCAAACTAAAGTGTTAGTGGCGCAAGGGCTAGCAAATCAAAGTGTGGCAGTTGAAGATATTATCGAAACACTTGGCTTAGCTAAATCGTCAGCACATTCAGCATTGTTTCAAATACTGTTTAATTATAACGGTGTAGATACCGGTACTGTGGAAACCGCAACATTGTCGGCTAAATTATTGCCATTAGATAACGGTACTGCAAAATTTGATTTAACCTTGAATGTAAGTGAATCAGAGCAGGGCTTAGATATTAGTTTTGATTATTGCAGTGCGCTATTTGATGACCATGTTATTCAGCAAATGAGCAATGATTTTAATGAATTAGTTATATCTCTTGGCAATAACGCAGCACAAACTATTGCAACCGTTGAGTTACCCTCTGCGTGTTATGCCAGCCAGTTGTTAGGGCGTAAAAAAGATCATGAAAAAGTCAGCAGTGATGTGATTGCATTACCTGTACAGGTGATAAAGCAGGCTGAGCTTAGTGCTGAAAAAACAGCGTGTATTGAAGCTGACCAACATGGAAAAACCGCACGAAGTTTGAGTTATCAACAATTAGTGCAACAAAGCGCAGCACTCGCCAGCCATATTTTAGCTTTGCAAACTCATCATCAACAAACAACTGCAGCACCCATTGCATTATTGGTATCTCGCTCAATCGATGCCTTATTAACGATGTTTGCACTATTGCAAACAGGCCGTGCTTACTTACCGATTGAGCAAGGCACTCCAGTGGCGCGTATTGCGGAAATTTTACAGCAGGCAGGCTGTGAATATTTAGTAACATTTGATGATACAGCGCTCGAAAAGCAAGCAGTTACGGTATTAAATGAGCAACACATTACATTATGGCCTTTTGCGCAGCTGTCAAAAGCGGCGGTTAATTTAACTGGCTTACCCAATTTAAACCTTAATGACAGCGCGTACGTGATATTTACCTCCGGTTCAACAGGCGCGCCAAAAGGGGTTGAAATTAATCATGCGGCATTAGCGCACTATGTTCAAAGTATTACTAAGCGACTTGAATTGAATAATGATACCAAGTCAGCTGTGGTTACAGGGCTTGCGACCGATCTTTGTTTAACTGGGATATATCCGGTATGGGCGAGTGGCGGCACTGTGGTATTAATTTCACCACATGTAAAAAGTGATCCTGTTGCGATTGTCGATACGTTCAGTGAGCAAGCAATTAACTTTTTAAAGATCACTCCCAGCTTTGCTGCTGAACTATTAGCCACTATTGCTGCGAGTCAAGTACCTCGCGCACCTCTTCAACAGTGGGTGTTAGGGGGGGAATCATTAACAGCGCAATTAGTAGCGCAAATTCGGGCGCTCTATCCAAGCGCTAAATTAATCAATCATTATGGGCCGACAGAAACCTGCATTGGGGTGGCTACCTATGAAATTGAGGATCATCAAACTGCTGAGCAGATGAGTTATCCTATTGGTAGCGCGCTTGCGCATGTTGAACTTGCCATACTAGATGCACACCACGAACCCGTTGCCATGGGCATGCCTGGACAGCTTTATATTGGTGGTGAGAGTTTAGCAACAGGCTATATTCGTGCAACGGATCAGACTGCGAAAAGTTTTGTTGTGATTAACACGACCAAGGGACAACAACGCTATTATTGCTCTGGTGATAATGTTCGTTTGCGCAAAGACGGTGCGCTGGAATATTTAGGGCGTTTAGATAAGCAACCTAAGATCAGAGGCTTTAGAGTTGACTTACTTGATATCGAGGCAAAGTTAACGGCTTTATCAGTGGTTAAAAATAGTGCTGTGATTTGTCGCGAAATTGCTTCTGCAGATACTTTAGTTGCGTACTATGTGGCATCTAATGAAGGCCAGCAATTAACTGCTGAGGCCTTACAACAACGGATCAAAACGGACTTAAAGTGTGTATTACCAGAGCCTATGATCCCCAGTTTCTTTGTGCTGAAAGAGCAATTACCTTATCTTGAAAATGGCAAAGTTGATCGTAAATTCTTACAACAACAAATGGTACGCAGCAGCGATACTTTTGTAGCGCCAAAAACGCTAATGCAGCAGCAAGTAGCGGCGTTATTTGCACAGTTAACAGGCTTTGCTAGGGTTGGTCTAGAAGATGACTTTTTTGCAATCGGTGGGCATTCCTTAGTAGCAATTAGATTACTTAACCAAATTCGTCAGCAGTTTGGCGTTTCATTGTCACTTAAAGACATCTTCAATCATGCAACCGTTGAGGAGTTAGCCCAGTATTTAACCTGTAGTGAACAAGCTAGCTCAAAGGTGCAATTAACACATATTGATTTAGCTGGGGAACACCCGTTGTCATTTTCTCAGCGGCGTATTTGGTTTGTTGATCAGCTGCAAGGACACAGCCGTCAATATAATTTACAGGGCGTGTTTACGCTGCGCGGTGATGTTGATGTGGCGGCATTGCAGCAGGCATTTAAAGATATCATTAAGCGCCATACGATCCTAAGTTATAACTATAAAAGTACAGCTGATGCGCAGCCATGCCAATATTTTAACGGCCATTTAGCTTTTTCATTGCAACAGATAGACCTTTGCACACAAGCAGATCAACAGCAGCTGTTACAGAAGATGATAGTGGAAGATTATAATCAGTCATTTGATTTAACCTCACAGCTGATGTTACGGGCAAGCTTGATTAAAATAGCCGATCACCATTATCAGTTACTTGTTACTGTTCATCATATTGTTGCCGATGGCTGGTCTATTGGCTTGATATGCCGTGAACTCGCTAGCAATTATAATCAGCATATTGGTATGACAAACGCCACTGATTTGCAAACTCTAGAGCATAATTATATTGATTTTGTACATTGGCAGCATAGTATGCAAGCTGATCCTCAGTGGCAAATAAGTATTGACTACTGGCGTCAACAGTTAGCGCAATTACCTACAGTGCATGAGTTACCTACACAGTACGAGCGAGGTAACGATGTGCTCAGCGGCGGCGGTTTATATAAAACCGTGTTGTCGCCTGCATTAACTGAACAATTAAGATTATTTATTGCAAACCAAGGTGACACTTTGTTTGTAACCTTACAAACTGTATTTACTTTGTGGTTTAGTCGAGTTTCTGGGCAATCAGATTGTGTGCTAGGTACGCCAGTTGCAGGGCGAGTTGCCGCAGAGCTTGAACCTATTATTGGCAACTTTGTTAACACACTGGTGTTACGTAATACGGTGTCAGCGGATACATGCTTTAACCAAGCATTAGCTGATGTAAAAGCAACGTTGAGTGAAGCACTGCTTCATCAACAGGTCCCATTTGATCTCTTAGTGGATGAATTAGCCACCGAACGCAGTTTAGCAATTCCGCCGTTAGTACAAGTCATCTTTAGAGTAAACAATACGATAAATGAAAATTTACAGCTAGCAGGGCTATCAATTAAAGCCTCACAGAGCAAGGTGCGTAGCGCTAAACTTGACTTAGAAGTCTCAGTTATAGATACCGGTGACGTGCTAGAAATTGAGTGGTTATACGATACTGCACTATGGCATCAAGCGAATATAGAGACATTCTTTGCTCAATTTAGTTATGTGTTGCAGCAATGCTTGGCTGATCAAAGCGTCAAGCTCGCAGAGTTAATACTGTGGAGCCCGAGCCAGCACGCAGCGGCATTATCTCATAGTGACTCAATTGATATACAAAATACCCAACCATCGCCTTTACATGTGTGTTTTTCGCATTTTGCAAAGCAGCACCCGCAACACCCCGCAGTAAGATGTAATGGCCAAACCTATAGTTACCTCGCCCTTGAACAACGTGCTAATCAGCTTGCGCATTGTTTACTCGAAATGGATTTTGCTGCGCAAAGTCGAATTGCCATTTTGCTGCCATCAGGTGCCGCTATGGTGGTGGCGATACTCGCTATTTTAAAGGCACGTCATGTATACGTGCCGATACACCAAGATACACCAATAAAAACGTTAAGTTATATTGTTGAAGATGCTGAGTTGATGATGATTTTAGCATTGAGTGAGAATGCCGACACGCTGATCAACAGTGGCGCAGATTTTTTGCTCGTTGATGATCTTCTTGATGACGATTCTAACTTCGACGGCTACCCGGTGGAGCAGCCAGATGAACAACTCAGCCTCAATGTCAAAGATGATGATTTGAGTTACATTATTTATACTTCTGGTTCGACCGGACGGCCGAAAGGGGTGATGATAAACCATGCCAATTTAGCGGCTTATTTACAGCATGCGGTTGCGCATTATATGCCCGATAATTCAGCCCTTTGTAGCAGCGTATTGAGTACGCCTTTGGCGTTTGATGCAACGATCACGTCGTTATATCCAGCCTTGATGCAAGGTGGCGTGGTGGAAATTATTGCGCAAGGGGGTGAACAGTTAACCCAGCTGACGGAACTACTCTTTACAGCAACAGACGCTAAACTGTTTAAGCTCACGCCAGCTCATTTACGTGCCATTTTGGCATTATCGCAGCACTATTGTGTAAGCAATGTTACCCATACATTGGTGATCGGTGGTGAAGCACTCACAACAGAATTGTTGTTGGCGATCCGTGCAAAGTTACCACTGTGTCGTTGGATTAACGAATATGGACCAACAGAAACTACAGTCGGTTCAAGTACTTTTGTAATTGATCACAGTACCAGTGATGAGGTTTTACTGCGTCATAATGATGTCCCAATTGGTTTAGCTAACGATAATGTAACGCTGTTAGTGGTTGACCAATTTGATCAGCCAGCAGCAGTGAATATGCGTGGTGAATTACTTATTGCAGGACCTGTTGTCAGCCCAGGTTACATTAATCAGACTGAGCTTAATAATACCAGCTTTATTACTTTGCAGCTGCCTAGCCAACAGGGTGGAAAAGTGACCAAGCGTTTTTATAGAACAGGCGACATAGCGTTATGGCAAGCTGATGAAACAGGTGCTGCTTGTTATTTAAGATACTGTGGACGTAAGGATCAACAGATCAAGCTGCGCGGTTTTCGAGTTGATTTAGCCGCGATTGAGCAGCTGATCCTGGAACTCCCTGAAGTGGCTGATTGTGCGGTGACGGTTGATAGCAAGCAGCAAACGTTAGCGGCACATATTGTTTACCATCAACATGAAAAGCCATTAGCCGTTAACACCATTAAATCGCATTTATCGCATTACTTAGCGCCGTATATGATCCCCGCACACTGTTATGCTATTACTGTGATGCCACTGACGAAAAACGGCAAGATTGATAAAGCCACATTGATAGCTGACGCACTTAATTGTTTACAGCCAACTAGCACAACACACAGCAAGCACGCGCAAACACCATTACAGCAATATTTGTTACAGCTGTTTAGTGAGATTTTACTCACTACACATATTGGTTTAGACGATAACTTTTTTGATTTAGGGGGGCACTCGTTATTAGCAATCCGCTTGATTGGTAAGATTCGTGAAGGTAAGCAGCTCGACATAACATTACCGCAATTATTTAAAACTCCAACGATTGCAACGTTAGCGCAAGCATTACAAAACTGTGAAAAAATTCAGCCACACCAAGAGATTGTGAAAATATCTCGCCAGCAAGCGCTACCTCTTTCCTATGCACAGCAACGATTATGGCTTATTGATCAAGTACATAATGAAAGTGTGCAATATCATATGCCAGCTAGCTTTGTGTTTACGGGGAAGTTGGAGCTGACTGCATTGTCGGGCGCGTTATATGCACTTATTGAACGCCATGAAGTGCTGCGTACCGTTATTATTACACGCGACCAAGGCTCAGCGCCTGAGCAATGTATTAATGAACACTTTGAGATCCCACTTGAGCTGCACGATTTAAGTATGCTTAATCGTGAACAGCAAGATCACCAATGGCAATCACTGTCGTCACATGCAAGTAGTAAAGCGTTTGATTTGGCAAGCGACGTTTTACTGCGTGTGGTGGTTGCTAAAATTAGCAATGAGCAAAGTTTTGTACATTTTAATATGCATCATATTGCAAGCGATGGCTGGTCAATGGCAATTTTAGTTCGCGAGTTTATTGCTTTTTACCGAGCTGCAAGTGCTGAACCGCGATTTGTTTTACCTGCATTATTACAGCAACCATTAGCTATCCAATATGCCGATTTCGCTTATTGGCAGCGTTTAGTATGCAGTGAAAGTGCCTTGCATGAATCACTTTCTTATTGGCGTACTCAGTTAACAGGTGCCCCTTTTGTTCATCAATTACCAATAGAGCAGCCTCGAGCAATCCAACAGCAGTTGCAAGGGCAATGTTCTAACCAGTATTTGTCCGCTGCAACGACTAAAGCTATCCACCAACAATGTGCCACACACGGTGTTACTTTATATATGTGGTTACACACAACCTTTTCCTTGTTAATGATGCGATTGAGTGAAGCGACGGATATTTTAGTTGGCTCTCCAGTTGCTGGTCGTGAACAGCCACAAATAGCTAATCTAATTGGTTTTTTTGTTAATACCTTAGTGATCCGCACCCGCAGTGAAGGACAGCAAAACTTCACGCAGTTATTAATGCAGCAAAAACAGGTGATTTTAGATGCTTTTAAACATCAACAAGTGCCATTTGAACAATTAGTTGAAGTACTGCAGCCTGAGCGAAACTTAGCACATCATCCTTTATTTCAAATTTTATTTGCACTGCAAAACAATGAAACGAGTGATTTTTCACTGCCAGGTTTACATATTGAAATGCAGCCACACGCAGCACCAAAAATGAAATTTGATTTAGAGGTCAATGCAATTGAGCAAGGCGATGGCATTGAGCTGCAGTGGAATTTTAGTGAGACATTATTTAATGCCAGTAGTATTACTGAATATGCAGCAGCATTCGAGGTCTTGATTGATGCGATACTAAGTGACCCTCTTATGAAGTTGCAGCTATTACCTGTAGTGTCAGCAACCAAAGAAAATGTGCTGCTTAACTTATCTTCGCCACCCTATGCAAGGCACACTCAGCCACTTAACCTTGTCACGCAAATCGCACGTCAAGCTGAACAATATCCAACACGTAATGCGGTCGTTGGCCCTGATGGTGAAGTGTTGAGTTATGTTGAATTACAGACTCAGTCACAGCTGTTAGCCAATTATTTACAAGAACAAGGGATAACCGCCGGAAGTAAAGTTGCTTTATGTGTTAGCGCAACGGCACAAATACTGGTCGCCATGTTAGCGATTTTAAAAACCGGCAGTGCCTATGTGCCGATTGATCCAAAATTACCAGTATCCAGAGTGCAATTTATTATCGATGACAGTAAAGCACAGTGTTTGATCACACAGTCAGCGTTTGCTAAACAGCATCTAACGGATGAGCTCGGGAGTCTTATTGCGCCATTATGTGTATTGCTTGATGAGCCAAACAGTTGGCAGTATGGCTCACTCAATGGTTCGCAAAGTGCACTGCCTGCGTCATATTCGGCGGATGATCTTGCATATATTATTTATACATCAGGAACTACAGGCACCCCAAAAGGGGTGATGATCAGCCATGGTAATTTAGCTTGTTACTTAGCACATGCGCAGTGTGAGTATCTATCAGCTGCGTTAACAACCAGTGTGGTGAGTACGCCATTGGCATTTGATGCTACGGTCACTTCGTTGTGGGCACCATTACTAATGGGTATCAATATTACACTACTTGCTGATGATGAGCAGATGCTTGAGCAGCTTGCAAAGCAGATATTCAGCTCTCAAGCCTGCTTATTTAAAGTTACTCCTGCACATTTACAAGGCTTACTTGCGTTTGCTCCAGCTGCTGCAGTAGCAACTGCACATGTGGTTGTCATTGGTGGTGAAGCATTACCCACTCAGTTGCTCAAATCGTTAACTCAGTATTTGCCTAATTGCCAGTGGGTGAATGAGTACGGCCCAACTGAAGCGACGGTAGGTTGCAGTGTTTATCATTGCGAGCTTAAGCAAATTAGCGAGCTTGAACGGCGTAAAATGGCCCAAGTGCCAATTGGTCGGGCGATTGCAGATAGTCAGTTGGTGATATTAGATGAACATCAGCAATTAACCGCAATGGGTGCCATTGGCGAGCTTTATATTGCCGGTGACAATGTTGCTCAAGGGTATTTAAATCAAGCGAGTTTAACGGCGCAAAGTTTTGTGTGGTTACCTTTTGGGCATCAGCAAACTGTGCAGCGATTTTATCGTACTGGGGATAAAGTGCGTTGGTTGCTTGATAAACATGGCCAACCAGAACACCTGCTATTTTGTGCACGAGTCGATGAACAAATTAAGTTGCGCGGTTATCGCATTGAGCCGGGCGAAATTACAGCACAGTTAGTCCAGCATAAAGAGATTAGTGAGGCATTTGTAATATTAAATAAAGACACTGAAAACCTTGAGGCTTACTTAGTGCTTACGCCAAATAACTCATTGATTAAAGCGTTTGGGCAAGAGCAGCAAATAACACTCTTAGGCGCACAGCAACAGGCTATGCTTAGCAACTACCTTACGAACTATTTACCTGCTTATATGATGCCAACAAAATGGCATGCGATAAGTGCTATTCCCCTGACATCTAACGCAAAAGTTGACAGTAAACAACTGCTTCAATGGGGACAATCAGTCGCAGTAGCAACTGAAAATGTGCCGCCGCGTAATGACTTTGAGGCAGCCTTGGTCGATATCTTTGCAGAGCAGTTACAAGTTGACTCTGTTGGCATCACCGATAACTTTTTTGCGCTCGGGGGGCATTCATTATTGGCAACACAATGTATGGCGTTGCTCAAGGCGCGGTTACAGGCTGATATTCCAGTGAGAGTTCTGTTTGAAAGGCCGACAATTGCGGCTATTGCTAGCTGGTACGCCATTCATCAAGCCGCTAATAACGCCATGAGTGAAAATGATAACTCAGAAGAGATGTTTTTGTGATGGAAAATCAACTGCTAGAAATTGAAGAGTTAATCGCAGATGCTTTACGAGCAGGTGTTACTTTGTATGAAAAACAAGGTGCTTTAGCATTTAAACAAAGTAACGGTTTTCCAAGTGAACTTAAAGCTCGGATCATTGAGCATAAAGCGGCGATTATCCGCTATTTTCAGCAACAACAGTCAGTGGTTACGTTGCAAAGTAATATGGACGCAATTGCCATCGCTGAGCGAGATAGATGTTTGCCTTTGAGCTTTGCTCAACAAGGCTTATGGTTTATTGAGCAGTTACAAGGCAGCCAACAATATTATATGCCTGCTGAGTTTACTCTAAAAGGCCATATAGATGTGCCGTTGTTACGCGCGGCAATCAAACACATTGTTGGTCGCCATGAAATATTACGCAGTCAGTTTATAACTGATCCGCAAGGTATACCGTATGTGCAAGTAACAGACACCTTTGTGACGCCTTTTCAGTGGCTGGATGCGTCAACATTCCCAGTTACACAGCGACAAAGCCAAATAAAAGCGGCGCTGATACAACATCAAGCTCAGCCATTTGATTTGAGTCGAGATGTATTAATACGAGTGCTATTGGTATCCGATAATGAGCAACATTATTTAGCATTTAATATGCATCATATTGTTAGTGATGGCGCGTCAATGCAAATATTTGCTCAAGAATTACAAACCATTTATACGCAACTACTGCAAGGTAATGTCGAATTAGACTCGTTACCAATTCAATATGCTGATTACGCTGCGTGGCAACGAAATACCTTAACAGCAGAGTACTTTACAGCAGCAATTAATTATTGGCGTACAACACTTGGCGATCTTGAACCGTTGCAATCACTACCAACGGATAAAGTTAGATCGAGCGTTCAAAAGCAGTCTGGTTTAGTTTATCGGCAACGGTTAAGTCGCTCGTTTGTTGAAAAAATACAACAACATGCGGCGAGTCAATCAGTCACACCATTTATGTGGTTGTTAAGTAGTTTTATGTTATTTATTGGCCGTATTAAACAAACGGAACAGGTACTGATCGGCACGCCAACTCAGGGCCGTGAGCATCCACAGCTAAACGATTTAATCGGTTTGTTTGTTAATACCTTAGTTATGCATGCCGTATTGCCGGATGAATTAACTTTTAATGCATGGTTGCAGCAACAAAAAGAACGTATTTTACAGTCGTTTGAATATCGCAATATGCCATTTGATAAACTGGTTGAAGGGCTCAATTGTCAACGCGATTTAAGTCATCATCCTTTAGTACAAATTTTCTTCACTTTAACTGTTGATGAGCAACCAACCTTTCAGTTACCGAGTGTTGAAATAGCTGAGGCTCGCAGTGAAGCGCGAGAGCACCACAGTGCAGTAAAATGTGATTTGGAGCTTAATGCAGTTATCGACAACCAAGGTTTAACAGTTACTTGGAAGTTTGATGAAGCACTTTATGAGCTTGCGACAATTACTCACTGGGCTGATAGTTTTGCCGTATTATTAGCAAACATTGTTGCTGCACCGGATACCCAAATATCAAAATTGGCATTGCTTGATGAACAGCAGCTACAGGCATTAACTGACGCTGCCACATCGCAGCAAGCGGATAGTACAAGTTGGGATCAAAGCGCCAGTATAGTGAGTGTATTTGAACAACAAGCAATCAGGTTTGCTGACCAGTTGGCGCTAGTCGATGAGCACGAAGCACTCACTTATAAACAGCTTAATGAACGGGCAAATCTACTCGCCAGAGTATTATTAAGTCAGGGTGTTGAAGCGCAAGATATGCTGCCAGTGAGCGTAACCCGCAATGTTAATTTAGTGGTGACGTTATTAGCGGTGCTAAAAGCTGGCGCTGCTTATGTGCCTATTGATCCCAATTATCCTCGCGATCGGATCAGTTATATTGTAGACGATGTCCAGAGTAACTTAGTGTTGTGTGATAACAGTAGTCTCGGGTTGTTTTCGCAGCATAACTTAACGTGCATAAATATTGATGATTGCGCGATCTACACAGCTATTAATCAGATTAGTGATACACAAAACCTCGAGTTAGCTATTTGTCCATCCCACTTAGCGTATATGATTTACACCTCTGGCACTACTGGACGGCCTAAAGGCGTGCAAATTGAACACCGCCAAGTGATCCGATTATTGTGTGTACAGCCGAGTTTATTTGATTTTAATGAGCATGATGTATGGACTCTGTTTCATTCATTTTGTTTTGATTTTTCGGTGTGGGAAATGTACGGCGCGTTACTTTTTGGTGGCCGCTTAGTTATTGTGGATGCAGATACCGCAAAAGACAGTGATGCATTTGCAAATTTATTACTAGATCAACACGTCAGCGTGCTAAATCAAACCCCCAGTGCTTTTTATGCGCTACAAACAGTAATGTTAACCAAGCCTTCGCAGCGTATACAGCAGAGCAAAATTAGATACGTCATTTTTGGTGGCGAAGCATTACAGCCCGTTAAGTTGACACCTTGGGCAAAACGCTTTAGCGACTGCCAACTGATCAATATGTATGGCATTACTGAAACAACGGTTCATGTGACTTTCAAGCGTTTACATGACGCAGATCTGGTATCTGGTGCAAACAATATTGGTCGGCCAATACCAACGACCAGTTGCTACGTTTTGGATAAGTTTCGTCAGTTACTACCTGTTGGCGCAGTTGGTGAGTTATATGTAGGTGGGGATGGGGTTTGCAGGGGGTATTGGCGCCGTGATGAGCTCAACGTTGAGCGCTTTGTGGCAGATACATTTTCTTCAGCTAACGCAGCTAAAAAACTATATAAAACGGGTGATTTAGTACGTCAGTTAGCAACTGGCGAATTGAGTTATATGGGCCGTATTGACGACCAAGTTAAAGTACGCGGTTACCGTATTGAACTGGGTGAAATAGAAAACCAGTTACGTGGCCACCCTAAGCTGAGTAGCGCAACAGTGTTACTGAATACTCAACAGCCGACTAATCCACGGATCACAGCATTTGTTATCGTCAAAAGTGATGCCGTATTTGCTGCACTCACAAGCGAAGTACAACAGTTTTTACGCACCACATTACCCGAATTTATGCTGCCAACGAATGTTATTGCCGTGCTGCAGATGCCATTAACGGTGAACGGTAAAATTGATAAAAAAGCACTCTTAGCGCTGGATCAATTACAGCTTAAAGCAACTGCAGATGAGCCTCCAGGATCGGATGACGAACAAGCAATCGCTGCGGCATTTGAGGCGATATTAAAGGTTTCAAACGTGGGTAGGCAAGGGCACTTTTTTGAATTGGGTGGGCATTCATTATTAGCTAGCCAATTAGTCAGTCACTTAGCGCAACACGCTCAGTTGTCGATTACTTTAGCTGATCTGTTTTACGCGCCGCAGGTCCACACACTCGCGTTAGCGGCTGCGCGCAATAAAGCTGCCAATTACACTGTAGCATCAGCAGTTATACCGAAAGTGCAATCAGTAACGCAATTACCGGTATCTTTTGCTCAACAACGATTATGGACCATAGATCAATTGCAGCCGGGAAACGTGCAATATCATATGCCAGCTAATTTTGAACTGCATGGTTTGCTTGATGTTGATACATTTCAACGCGTGTGTGACGCTATCGTGCAGCGTCATGAAGTGTTGCGTACGTTTATCACAGTCGGTAAAGCAAACTTACCTCAGCAAGTGGTCCAAGACACATTTCCATCGGTGTTAAAGATCATAGATACCAGTGAACTTAACGATGAGCAACAGCAACGACTGTGGTTAAAAACGCTGCGCGATGACAGCCAAGCAGCCTTTGATTTAAGGTGCCAGTTACCGCTGCGTATTATTTTAGTTAAGCTGCATGCAAAGCATTGGAAGTTACGGGTAAATATTCATCATATTGCCTCTGATGCACATTCTTTAGCAATATTAGCGAGTGAATTTGAAGCGTTTTATCAAAGCTTTACGAGTGATACTCGGTTGCCTGAACAGCTTGCGCAACCTTTATCAATTCAATACGGGGATTATGCTCATTGGCAGCGTAGTCAGTTACACCAGCAGCAGTTAGATAAACACCAAGCATTTTGGTTACAACAGTTACAAGATGCCCCACCGATACATCAAATACCGCTGGATAAAATACGTCCTAAACAGCTTACGTCCGCTGGTGCGAGCTATCAAATACAGCTAGATAAAACCACGGTTTCGGCGATCCACAGGCAATGCCAGCAGTTTGATGTGAGCTTATTTATGTGGCTGCATAGTGCTTATGCCGCATTTGTAGCTAGGTATAGTCAGTGTGATGATGTTGTGATTGGTGCGCCATTTTCAGGGCGTTCACAAACGCAACTAACTCCCTTAATTGGATTCTTTATTAATACACTGCCGATCCGTTGTCAATTGCGCGAAGATATGTGTTTTGAAGGGCTACTCGCACAGCAAAAACAATTAATTGTTGCCGTTGGTCAGCATCAAGCCATGCCATTTGAAAAAATTGTTGATGCTTTGCAGTTACCGCGTGGCATGAGTCAACAGAGTGTTTTTCAGCTTACATTTTCGTTAAACCCAAGGTTAAATACACAGTTTAAATTACCTAATATACAGGTTACAGCGATTGATGAGCAGCCACCGCAAGTAAAATTTGATATTGAGCTGGCATGCAGTGAAGATGACGATGAGTTACGCTTTAGCTGGGCTTATAACACGGCGTTATTTACCCCACAAACAATTCAAACCATGGCTACGGCATTATGCACTTTAATTAGGTCATTCACAGCCGATCCGCAGGTTGCTATACAGTCAGCTACAATGTTGACAGATAAACAGCTGCATAACTGCGTGCTCAAAGGTGAGCAACGGCTAAATAAGCCAGTTGCAACCGTCATAGATGCATTTACTGCTGTAGCCGAACAGCATGCTAAAACTGACACTGGCATTATTGAGGCAGCCTCAGGGCAATTTGCGAGTTATCAGCAAATTCATCAGCGTAGTGAATTATTGGCAAAATACTTGATACAGCAAGGCTTACAAGCTGAACAGCCTGTTGTTGTAAGCATGCAAAGCGGCATTGACTTAATAGTTTCATTGCTAGCGATTATGAGAGCGGGTGGCTGTTATGTTCCTGTTGATCCGAATTATCCAGCATCTAGAATTGCTTATATTATTAATGATTGTGGTGCGCAGTGGCTTATCACTCACACTGCATTTGCAGCGCTGTTAGAAGATAATTGTGGTGCGAACAGCCAGCTTATTTACCTTGATAATGAGCAATTTAAGTACACTTTAAACCTTGCATATAATACACTAAGTCAAGTGCAATTACCCAAAATAGAGGCGGCGCAATTAGCGTATGTCATTTATACATCAGGCACAACGGGTAACCCTAAAGGGGTAATGATCCCCCACCAAGGGCTGAGCAATTTATGCCGTTGGCATCAACGCGCATTTGCTGTTGATAAATCAAGTATTGCCAGTCAAACAGCAAATATCGCGTTTGACGCTGCAAGCTGGGAGATCTGGCCTTATTTAAGCGCCGGAGCAAAGCTGGTAATTGTGCCGCGAGAAAGTTTAGATAACCCGCAAAAATTAGCGCAACTACTTGATGAACATCATGTGAGTCATTGCTTTTTAGCCACCCCAATCGCTGAAATAATGTTGGCAGATCACGCTTTTACGCCTGTTACTTTGCGTTATTTACTGGTTGGCGGCGACAAGTTAAAAACATGCCCCTCAGCTGCAAAACCGTATTGTATTATTAATAATTATGGCCCTACAGAGACCTCAGTTGTTGCCACCTCGGCTGAGGTTGATAAAACAACGGAAGAGCTGGGCATGGCTCCAGATATAGGCTATGCGATTGATAATGTAGAGTTATTAATTGTTGATCAGCAGGGGCAGCCGGTTGTGTCTGGCATGATTGGTGAATTATATATAGCTGGTGCAGGATTAGCGCGAGGCTATTTGAACCGTCCAGAGCTTACAGCACAGCGTTTTATTTACTTAACGACAGTTGCAGAGCAACAACTGCGAGCCTATAAAACTGGTGATTTAGTTAGGCAATTAAATAACGGTCGTATTGCCTACATTGGCCGCAATGATGCACAAGTTAAATTACGCGGTTACCGTATTGAACTGTCTGAAATTGAGTATCACTTACGTGCTATTGCTGGCGTAACGGATTGTGTTGTTAGCGTGAGTGAATTGGCTGAAGGCCATAAGCAGCTGTTGGCTTTTATTGTCACGCCACAGATAAGTGATTCGCTCCAAGCGCAATTTAAGCGCCAAAGTATAGCAAGTCTTAAAGTTAAGTTACCGGATCACATGATACCGAGTGAGCTTATTCACGTAGATGAAATTCCCCTGACGGCACATGGCAAAATAGATCATCTGCAATTACATAAACACCTACGCACACCAAGCGAACAAATTGTTACACAGCAATTAAATCAAGGACCTGCAGCACAACAAGCAAGCGGATTAAGCAGCTTACTACTCACTTTGTATCGACAAGTATTAAATCAGCCGATGCTGCAAGTTGATGATGATTTTTTTGCGGCGGGAGGGGACTCAATTCTCAGTATTCAAATTGCCAGTCGGGCAAGAGTGCAAAATATTAGTTTGTCAGTAGCTGATATTTTTAACTTTAGTACCGTTGCAGTGCTAGCTGAGCAATTGGTACACAAACAGCCACAACGGAAACAGGTTGAGCCACAGCAAAGCTTTTCAGGCGCATTGCCATTACTTCCCATTCAACATTGGTTTTTTGAACAACAATTTGTAGCAGCTGATCATTGGAACCAGTCACTCTTACTCAGTGTTGATAAAACAGTGACTGTGCAACATATTAAAGAGTTAACATGCGCTTTATTAGCGCACCATGATAGTTTGCGGTTAGTCGTTGATGATAAAGGCCTACAAAAGCAATTTTTTATAAAACAGCATCTTAGTGCAGATCACGTTTGCCATTTTATTGATCTAGCTGAGCACAATGATGATTGGTCTCAAGCATTAGAGAAAGTGTGTGAAGTGCAACAAGGAGCTTTTCGCTTTGATGGCACTGCATTGTTGCAAATCTGCCATATAAAAACCCCAGCTCAGCAAAGTGATAACCGCTTGCTGATCATCGCCCATCACTTATTAATTGATGGTGTATCTTGGCGCATTTTGCTTGAAGATATTAACCAAGCGTTGTCAGCTGCAAAATTACAGCAGAATATTTGTTTTGCTTCTCGTACTGCTAATTTATATGACATTAGTCAATTTTTAATTGCGCAAGGTAAAGATGAATATGATTTAAAACACTGGCAAGCATTGGTTGCTGTGGCGACTAAGCCCAGCTTTTTTCGTTTTGTAAGGCAGCAAGAGCCAATCAAAAAACAACTGCAACAACATACATTAACACTCCCATGTGCAGCTACGCAGCAGCTCTTGACGACAGCAAATAGACCTTATAATACCAGTATCCAAACGCTACTGTTGGCCGCGTTACAATGGTCTGCAGTTAGGCATTATGACTTGGACGATCATCTTATTGTCCTTGAAGGACATGGCCGAGAGTTACTTAATAATCAACTTGATAGTACTCGAACGCTTGGCTGGCTTACTGCTATGTATCCATTTCGATTATTTAGCAATACGCAAAATATTGCCGATTTGATCTGTGATATGAAAGAGCAATTAGCCAATTTATCGACTAAAGCTAGTCGATATGGAGCCTTACGTTATTATCATCCAGATGAGAAGACCCGCCAATCGTTGACTATTACGACGGAGAATCATCTATTTTTTAATTATTTAGGCCAGCTAGATAGTGCGCTGCAACATAATGGTTTATTAGATGATGCGCCAGAATCCGCGGGCAGTTTGCATAGCCAACATAATCACGCCTACTATGGTCTGCAATTAACAGCAGCAATAGTCAATGAGCAATTGTCGATGCATGTGGAGTATGATGGTGCCCGTATAGCTGAAGCCGATGTCGCTTCATTTATGACGCATTATCAAGCAAGTATTATGACGGTGCTTGAACATTGCATACAAGACGACATTAAGCGCCATACGGTAAGTGATTTTCCACTCTTGCCAACGATGGCAAATCATCAGTTACAGCATTTATTAGCCCCTTTTAAGCAATCAGCCATTGTTGATATTTACCCGCTAAGTGCACTGCAAGAAGGTATGTGGTTTCACAGTCAACGAACTGGTGAAGTATCACAACATAGTGCTTATTATGAACAAACGACACTGTTACTTGAGGGGGCATTTGACATCGAAGCTTTCGAGTATGCATGGCACCAGCTACTTGATACACATAGCATATTACGTACTGCGTTCGTAGCAAGCCCAGTGGGACCAGTGCAAATCGTGGTTGATAAATACCATGTACCATTGCAGGTTGACTTGGTAACTGAAGCAATTATGCAGCAGCAACAACAATCAATACTTGATGAGCAAGCCTATATTACTGCTATTGCAGATCAGGAATATCAACAAGGTATTGATCTAGCTGCGGCGCCTTGTATGCGATTACGTTTGCTTGCTCTGAGTGATACAAAAATGGCATTTATTTGGACATACCATCATTTGATCATGGATGGCTGGTCATTACCTGTTTTGTTTTCAGAGTTATTACAGCATTATCAGGCTCGCCTTGCAGGGCATGGTTTATCTCTAAAAAAAGATAACTATAGCGACTATATTAAGTATCTACAGCAACAAGATAAAACAACCGAGCAACAATTTTGGCAAGGTTATCTAGCCAATATAGATCAGGCAACATTATTGGTTGAACATATTGCGCAGCGCAAGCAAGGCGATGATATCAACACGGTGTCTGAGCAAACCTTAGTGCTTGAGCCTGAATTGGGTTCACAATTGGTTGAGTTTGCTCGTCAACAGGGTTTAACAGTTAATCATTTACTGCAAGGTGCCTGGGGTTACTGGCTGAGTGTTTGTTGCAATTCAGATTACGCCTTATTTGGGCAAACAGTATCTGGGCGACCTAGCCAACTTACTAACGTTGAGCAACGGGTTGGTTTATACATTAATACCCAAGCTATGTTGTTAACCACATCGGGTGAGCAGTCGGTGTTAGCGTATTTAAAGTCAGTTAAGCAAAGCTTATTAGCTGTATCTGATTATGCACATACTCCATTAACCCAAGTACATAACTACAGTAATATTGCTAATGGCAGTCCATTGTTTGATGCTTTGTATGTATTTGAAAATTTCCCGACAGATCCATTGGCTGAAATTGCAAATATGCCATTTAAGGTGTTAGCGAATGACAGTAAAGATCTCACTCATTATCCAATGACTTTAGTTGTTGGCCAAGCTGAGCAACTCTCATTGACCTTGAGTTATCAAAGCGCACTATTTAATGATCCGCTTGCCAGTCATTGTTTGGCTATGTTGCAGCAGTTATTACAAGCGTTTGTAATGGCACCTGAGCAACCATTGTCTAGCTTAGCAATTGATTTAGTAGATCATCGATTTACAACAGGTATAGATAAGGTAGCTGAGTTTAGTTTATCAGCTAATCAAGTGGCAGATGTAAGCTGGGATATAGCAACAACATTACAACAACGATTTACACAAATTGTAGCAAGTTATGGTGAGTCAACAGCGTTGAAATATTATAATGATGACAATAACCTACCAGTTAAAACAATGAGTTATAATGAGTTGGATGCAGCCGCTAACAGACTGGCTAATTACTTACTCACACATACGCTAGGCTCTGACAGAGCTTTGACCATAGGGATCTGTTTGAGCCCAGGTTGTGATTTGATTGTCGCTATTTTAGCGAGTTTAAAGATCGGTGCGGCTTATGTACCGATTGCACCTAGTTTACCATTAAAAAGGCGGCAGTTTATGGCCGCTGATGCAGAGCTTGCAGTATTGCTAACGTGCGAACAAGACTGGCAGGGCGCATTACCGCCAACACTTAACATCGATCTTCATACTTGTGCTGCGGCACTTGCTTTACAACCTAATTACAGCCCAACAGTAACTTACACACCGCATGATTTATGCTATGTGATCTATACCTCAGGTACAACAGGGGTGCCAAAAGGAGTTATGGTTGAGCAACACAGTGTTATTAACTATGTGCAGTGCTTACAAAAAAATTATGCGATCACTTCGCAAGATAATTACTTACAGTTTGCAAGTTGCAGCTTTGATGTATTTGCAGAGGAGGTTTTTTGTACTTTGCTAAGCGGTGCAACTTTAGTGATGGCCGATCAACAAAAATTACTCGATACCCAGTATTTAGCTAAACTATCGCAATATAGTCAATTGACCTTAATGAGTTTACCTACAGCCTATTGGCATCAATTAGCTGCAGCACCAGTAACACTTGCCGATCAGTTACGCATTATCACAATTGGTGGAGAGCAAATGCAAGCCGCAATGTTGCAGCAATGGCAAGCTTATTACAGTGATAATATTATTTTGATCAATGCTTATGGACCAACAGAAGCAACTATTTCTGCAACATTAATTGAGGTAACTGATTATACAGGTTCTGAAGTACCGATTGGCCAACCAGTGGCAGGGCTACAATTACACATTCTAGATAAATATTTAAGAGCGGTTCCATATTATGTTAGTGGGCAGCTGTACCTCAGTGGAAAAGGGTTAGCAAGGGGTTACCTTAACGATGTAGAGAAAACGGCTGCTGCATTTATTATTGAACCAAAAAGCGGCGTTAGGTTATATAAAACGGGTGATAAAGTGCGTTGTACAAATACCCAAGAAGTAATGTTCTTAGGGCGTTTAGATGAACAAGTTAAAATTCGCGGCTATCGTGTTGAGTTACCCGAAATAGAACGTCATTTACTTGCGTTGCCACAAATAAACGCCTGTGCTGTAGTGGTTCGTAAAGATAAAAGTGGCAATGAGCAGCTAGTTGCATTTGTTGATGTGGGTGAGCTAGAGCGAGCCAGTGAGCAACTAATTCGTGCTTTAGTTGGTGTGTTGCCCGAGTATATGGTGCCACAAAATGTTCAATTTGTTGACAGCTTACCCTGTACAAATAATGGCAAAATTGATCGAAAACAGCTTAGTAAAACAGCGCAACAATTGAGTAGTCATAATGACTTTTCATATAGTGCGCCGATCACGCCATTGCATAAATTATTGGTTGAACAATTTAGTCAGTTGTTAAACATAGAGCAAGTGGGAATCAACGATGATTTCTTTATGCTGGGTGGTCATTCATTACTGGCAATGCGCTTGGTATCACAATTGAGCTATCAGATGCAGTTAACGGTATCTATTGATATGTTATTTCGCCACCGTACTGTAAACGCTTTAGCTGAGGCAATAGAGCAATTACAAAAAAGCCACGCTGCTGATTTTCAGCCTACAACTTTAGTCTGTTTACAGGCCGGTGAACAAGGGTTTCAGCCGGTGATTTTAGTCGCCGGTGCGGGAGGGTTACTGATGATCTATCAAGCATTGGTTAATCAACTAGATCAACGTATTCCTGTTTATGGTTTGCAGCCAGATCTGATCGCTTTAGAGCCAGATATTATTAATTCATTGTCACTGACCGCACACCATTACTGCAACGCATTAATTGAGCAGGGGATAGACGCTAATATTCACTTGGTTGGTCATTCATTTGGAAGCTTTGTTATTCATCAAATGGCGCAGCAATTAGTACTGCGCAATAAAGCTCCAGCCTCAATGCTAGTAATTGATACGCCTATGCCTAATTCAGCTATGCTAGAACTGCAAGACAGGCAAATAGCAGCGTTACTAATAGCGAACCTGAGTGAATTTTTTCAATTGAACTTAACTGACGATGAGCAGCAGTTATATTGCACGCTTGCTGATGAACAACAAACAAAGTGGTTAAGTAAGCATTTAGCTGCTGCGGGCTACCAGTTCAGTGCTCGTCAATTGCTAACACTGCAATGCGTATATAAAGCGCAGTTACAAGCAAAGGTAGAAATAAATAGAGAGTTACTTGAGGTGCCGCTTATGGTTATAAAAGCACACGATACCAAAGAGTTTGCAGGCCAATTGCTTGCTGATGATATGGGCTGGCGAGTAGTTAACCCTGAACTTTCGGCAATAGAGATCACAGGTAATCATCTGTCAATCTTACAGCATCAGTTTGTTGCTGCAATCGTTGAACAAATTGCAAGTAAATATACACTTTATTAACAAGTGGGTGAAAAATGTTCTACAGTAAACCTCTACCTATAAAAGGACGGGAATGAAATGGATCAGTTATTAGCAATAGATATGGATTTTTGCACTGACAATAGCGATTGCCGTGTGCATGATATGAGCGCTCAAAAGCAAAGTGGTTTGGCATGGGTTAAAGCCAATACTGACTTAATAAATGATTGGGTAAATCAAGATGGTTTAGCGCTACTGAGAGGGCTAAATATTGTGAGTACTCACCAATTTAGTACTATTTTAGAAACTATTTTTGGTGAGCCTCTAAAGCAGTATGTTTATCGTTCATCGCCACGCACTGCGTTGAAGAACAATATTTATACCACCACAGAATACCATGCTGATCAGGTGATTTTACAACACAACGAAAATGCGTATTCGAATAGTTGGCCTAAGAGAATGGGGTTTTTCTGTGTGGTGCCAGCGACGACTGGGGGCAATACTCCCTTGGCCGATAGTCGTGCGGTGTATAACCACATACCCATGCGGATCAGAGAAAAGTTTGAGCGGTTAGGAGTCATGTACGTGCGAAACTACGGCGATATTGATTTACCTTGGCAAGAAGTGTTTCAAACACAGAGTAAAAGTGATGTTGAACATTATTGCCATGCAAACGACATACAGTTCGAATGGGTCGATGGCGATAAATTGCAAACACGCCAATGCCGCCCTGCTGTTGTAACTCACCCTTCAAGTGGTGAAAAAGTCTGGTTTAATCAAGCCCATCTTTTTCATTGTTCAAGTATGGACAGTGCCGTGGTGCAATCAATGCGAAGTAGTATCGGTGAAGCAAATTTGCCCCGTAATGCGTACTACGGTGACGGCACGGACATTGACCCACAAGACATAGCAGCAATCAATGATGTGTATCGTGGGCTTACATTCTCTTATCAATGGCAGCGTAATGATATTTTGTTGCTTGATAACATGCTGTACACCCATGGACGAGAAGCATATAGCGGTCCTCGAAAAGTACTGGTTGGCATGGCTTAACTGGTTGTTATTACAATAAGTTTACTAAGACTATTTTCACTTTGTTAGCAGTGATGATTTTGGCAAAGAGATGTGGCTATTTACAGGAGAAGAATAATGAAATGGCTTATGCATGTAAAGTTTAAAATCATGATTGTCTGCTTATTAAGTTTGATTTTAGCGTCTTGTTTGCAAAAAAAGAGTGTAGCAAAAAATGTCACTATCACAGCGGCTCAGATAGAAATGATTGCTGCAACAGTGCAAGAATATTGTGACACTTTAGTCTTTTTTGGCACTGTGTATATTACTTCTGCTGATGCGGTTGTATACGAGGCTAATTGTGGACCGCAAAATATGCAATATGATATTGCAAATACTACAGAGTCAAAATACCGAATTGGTTCTAACACTAAAGCATTTGCGGCAACCATGTTAATGAAAATGCTCAAAGGAAAAGATTTAAGAACACAGACTATAGGCGACTATTTACCTTGGTTTCCTAAAAATCAATGTGCGGATGTGTCATTGCACAATTTATTGACTATGTCTTCAGGCATTAATAATTACAGTGATAATGAAGACGTTTATGATAATTATGGTTGGCGGCCGTTTCTTTATGATCAAACGCTAAATTTAAATGGGCCTGAAGATTTCAGTAATCGTTTTTGTACTTGTACAGAACAAGATGAAAAACCGACATTTACTCCGGGCTCTAAGTATCAATATAGTAATTGTAATTATTATTTGGTCGGCAATATTATTGAGCAAATAGCTGCGGGTAGCCAAGGCGATATTGACCGTAACTTTTGGTTCGAAAACCTTCTTAAAGAACAGATATTAGATCCCATTAATATGAACGATAGTGGTTCATTTAGCGCCATTGGCGTGTATCAAAATATGACCACAGGCTATATCTCAAATCAAAACCCATATTTACCACTAGCCAATGGCAGACCGCCATTAGTTGGTGGGCCTGCGCCATACGAGAATATTTTAAAGAATCCTTATAGCAATCCATTGGTACTTTATTCTGCTGGTGATATGTACTCAACAGTGACTGATATGCATAAGTGGGATCAGGCATTATACACAAGTAAAATTTTAGATGAGGCACAAAAATTAGTGGCATTTGCACCTTATTCTAATACCGGTAACAGTACGCAATGCGAATACTATGGTTATGGTTGGTTTGTCACATTTATTGACCCTTTACAGTTTGGCAAAGTTGCCGATTGTCCATCAGATCCTGCTGATGCAAACCTGCGAAAATATGAAAAATTTTTACAGTACTCAGGTAGTTATCCTTATTCATGGGTGACAAGCTTTAACCGTTTAGTGGAACGGGATCAATCAGTGATGGTCTTTAGTAATTACGTTAAAACAGGACTAGAGTCGGACTGCATTGCAAGTGAGATCAGAAATATAATTTTTTACAGTGATAAGCACCGAGAAGATAAGTGCCAAGCGATATTAATTGATGCGTAAAGTTGTGTCGATGAATTGGTGAATGTCAAAAGAATTGAATTGATTAGTTTCTTGTACTGGCTGTGGGCTAAGTACTAATAAAGTTGGAACCAAACCTGAACAAGGAGTGGTTGTAGTCCAATTACTGTTTGCATGTTTATGCAAAGTATTACTTTTCTTTTCATGAATATGAAAAGAAAAGTGAAAAAGGGCAAGTTACTGACTAAAGTTTTACTAGAGCAGTAATTTAGTGGGTTCAACAACTGTTAATTTAATTCATAGAGGAAAAAATATGACAGCGGCAAAAACAGCGAAGGACGAAAAGGCGAATACTGACACCGTTTCTGAGCAACAAGCAGATCTCGTTGAAGCAGAAAATCGAGTTGCTATAGCGCAGATCATCGTCGATAAGTATAGCAAATGGTCATTTGGCAGCGGACTTATTCCAATTCCAGTGGTTGATTTGGTAGCTTTGACAGGTATTCAAATAAAAATGATTGATGAGATTGCTAAGGTATATGGCCAATCCTATAGTGAGAATAAGCTGCGAGGCACTATTAGTGCGGTAATTGGTGGCTCTTTTCCACAGACATTGGGAGGGGCTGGCTTGAGTAGTTTCCTTAAAGCTATACCTATCATTGGAACGCTTAGTTCCATTGCATTTATGCCAGTGATCTCGGCGGCATCTTCGCATGCAGTCGGTTCTACGTTTATTCGACACTTTGAAAATGGCGGTACATTGATAGACCTTAATTTAGCGAGTATTAAAGGTGATATCTCTGAGATCGCAGCGAAGTATCGTAAAGACAAAGGTGATGCAAGTGCTCAACAAAGCCAAGCTGCAGTGTAAGTAGAATGAGCTAAACCCTAAATAAACCAGCAGTTATTGCTGGTTTATTTATCAATTGATTACAGCTTAACTGAAAAGGAATTAATAATGATCGTCATTTTATATTTAGGATTATGTTTATTGTGTGGTTACTGGGGGCGAAACACTTTTGCAGGCCCGGTAGGCTTTTTTTTGCTGTCGCTGATGCTGACACCTTTTGTCGGTTTATTAATATTAATTTTTGCGCACAAAAAAGATGCAACACATAGCCAAGATACATAACAAGTAATACAGCGACATGGATAACAACGTTTAACGCTCAATTAGTTATATAGCTTAGTTAAACCACTGGTTTTAAAGCAGTGGTAATATTATTCAGCTGTACGTTAATGAGTGTTGATAAAGACCATCAAAAAACAATAAAAGATTCTAAAATGGTATTATACGATTTAATTAGTCGAAACATCACAGTTAAAAAAAGAACTTTTGCTGCGCTAGGTTGTATTTCCGGATTAGCAAATGCCCTCGTTTTAGCGCTAATAAATAATGTTGCGGAAAATATTGCTGATATTCACCGCGAAAATCATATTCTTTATTATCTCGCTTTATTTTCGTTAACCATTGCTATTTATGGTCTCACCCAACATAGATTAATGACTAAAGCTGCAAAAATGGTTGAACAAGCCATAGATGGGTTACGTGTCGAGTTGTTTGAATGTGTTCGTCATACTGAACTGGCGACCTTAGAGAAGATTGGTAAAGAGAAAATTTTTACTACGCTAAGCAAAGAATTACAGACTATTTCTCAGTCTGCGCAACTGTTTGTGATTATAGGTCAGTCAATTAGCTTAGTTTTTTTTACATCTATGTATATTGCATATCACTCCTTTGTGGCTTTCATTGTGTTGGCCGTATTGATTATGCTTGGCGGCAGCATTCACCGGCTTCGGGCAGACGAAATACAAAAGAATATGCAGCAGTCATTTGAGAGCGAAAACAAATTAATTCAACGCTTGTCTGATTTACTCGATGGCTTTAAAGAAGTAAAGCTAAGTGTTCCAAGAGCGGATGATCTTGAATATGAGTTTGCAATGGACTCAGCGCGCGCTAAACGCTCTAAGACGAAAACACAAACTTTGTTTGCCAGCGATTTTATTTTATCGCAAATCAGTTTTTTTGCGGCAACTGGGGCTATGGTTTTTATTGTACCGGTGTTATCGCATGTCTACACCGATGTGGTTATTAAAGTTACCACAGCTTCGCTGTTTTTAATTGGCCCAATCACCAGTATTGTCGGCGGTATTCCTATTTTTACCGCTGCCAGTGAAGCTGGACAAAATGTGTTAGCGTTGGAAAAGGAGTTACAGTCTGAACAGGAAAAAACTCAACATACTAAATCGGCTCATGCTGAGCTCGCAACATTTGAACAGATACAACTAAGTGGTGCATATTATCAGCATAATCGTGCACCTGGTGAACATGCCTTTGTAGTTGGTCCCATTGATTTTCAGCTGCAGCGAGGCAAAATTACTTTTATTACTGGGGGAAATGGGAGCGGAAAAACTACCTTTATTCGTATGCTCACAGGTCTATATGAGTTACAGGCTGGAAAAATACTCCTCGATGGTCAACAGCTCAATGAAACTTCACTGCAAGGTTATCGTAGCTTGTTTACTGCGGTATTTTCTGACTTTCATTTATTTAAACAGCTGTATGGTATTCACGATACAAAACAACAAGAAATTGATGAATGGTTGGCATTTTTAGAAATGAACACCAAAGTGAGTATCGTCGATGGTCAATTTAGCACTGTTGACTTATCGTCAGGGCAGCGAAAGCGCTTAGCGTTATTGAGTACAATTTTAGAAAATCGACCTGTATATATTTTTGATGAATGGGCTGCCGATCAAGACCCTATTTTTAGGCGTAAATTCTACGAGCAAGTATTACCACGACTCAAAGCAAGAGGAAATACAGTGATTGCAATTACCCATGATGATACATACTTTCATTTAGCTGATGCCCATTTAAAAATGGTGGAAGGGCAGTTAACCGATAATAACGATATTGTAAGCAATGGGGTCTCATCATGAATATTGTCATTACTCCCGATTTAACTCTGTTGGTGCTTGCGGGTTTACTACTTGCATTAATAATCACAAATATCAGTATGCGTTTTATTAAACGTTATAAGCCTAAATTTCATAAACGTATTTTGTCATGGCGTTTTAGAGCTGGGATCACATTACTGGTTTTTATGTTTCTAGGCATGGTGCTGGTGCCAGTGATGTTTATTAAAATTGATTCAGGCCAAGTCGGAGTTTTGTGGAAACGTTTAGGCGGTGGTACCTATTTGGAAAAACCGTTTGATGAAGGAACAGTGTTAGTTCTGCCTTGGGATACGCTAACGCTTTATTCAAGTCGGTTTCAAACTGCTGATGAAACAATTCACGCTATTACTTCCCAAGGCTTACAAATTTCGTTAGATGTGACTGTGCGTTATCGGCCAGTGGTTTCACAAATACCTTATCTACATAAGTTAGTTGGTACGGATTACCTAAAAGAAACAGTACTACCAGAAGTTAATTCTGCGGTGATCATGATTGTATCGCGTTATACGGCAGAGCAAGTGTACGGTAATATGCGTTTACAAGTGCAAAATGAGCTTCTAGATGAAGTTTTAAAGGAACTGCAATTACAAGAGCAGACAATTTTACAGCAAGAAAAAGCGACGCACTCAGGGCAAGTGCTAGTTAATTTGGATGATATGCTGATCAAGCGCGTTAATATACCAGAAAAGGTACATAATGCGATTATCGCAAAAGTGAATCAAAATTATTTGAACGAAGAATACGACATGCGTTTAGTTGTTGCTAGAAAAGAAGCGCAGCGTAAGAAGACCGAAGCAGAAGGGATCAGAGATTTTCAGCAAACAGTCAGTGGTGGTATTTCTGAAACATATTTACGCTGGCGAGGGATTGAAGCTACAGTGGAGTTGGCCAAATCTAACAATAGTAAAGTTGTAGTGATAGGTGGTGGTAAAGATGGTTTACCATTAATTTTGAACACAGAAACAACGCAAGGCTCAGTCGGCCCAAGCCCTGTAATACCTAGTACCACAGCTGAAAAAACGCTAACGAACGATCCTGCTTTACCATTCGTGCAAACGCCTTCCAGCCCAGAAAAAACATTTTATCAGTAATAGCAGCATTATTAGCTCGTATATTAAAAACATAAAGTAGCTGTTTATAGCTAAAAAGGTGTCGCTATTGACACCTTTTAGTTGTGTTGCTCAATCTAGTTTCAGTAACAATTCATTTTTATAAAGTCCATAAGTTAATTTTCTTCACCTATTAGGTTTATTTTTATCGTTTGTTGAAATTGAGCTAACACTCTAAAGTTCAATTGTCGGCACCAGATACGACACGATTTAGGCAAATAATCAAATAGGAATATAATCATGAAACGTACACTTATCAAAACTATTGCTCTTAGCTCACTATTAACATGTTCAGCTGTTGCTCTGGCTGATCAAAGTGATTACAAATTAATGGTTATTGAGACAGCAACAGCGCCACAGCCAGTTGAACAATCATTTAATAATTGCGCACTAAACGTTAAATCAAAAAATTACGCGCAAGCAGAAACTATTTGTACTAAAGCGATTGCGTTGCTAAAACAAAGCGAAGGCCCAAAAATGAAATTACGTGAATTAACATCGTTTGCATTAAGTAATCGCGGTGTATCACGTATGATGGCTAAAAATGATACCGCTGGTCTTTCAGATTTATATGAAGCTGCACAAATGGCTGATAGCGCGATGGTATCGCATAACCTTACTCGTGCTAAAGAATACCTATCGTTATAAATTAGGCCTTATTACTTGAATTAAAGCCCCATACTGTTAACTCAGCATGGGGTTTTTGCGTTATTAGGCTATGGCTTATCCTGCCACAGGGGTATTGTCAGTGGAGATGCCTTTAAGGCTTTTGATCAGCATATAAATACAGGTGGTAAATAAACAACCGCCTAAATACAACATAATGCCGTTAGCTGAAGCAAATAGGTTGGCAGCAAGCAAAGGCCCAAAGACCGAGCCAAAGCTGTAACTCAGTAACATAATTTCCGTTGCTGAGACTATTTTTTCGATTGGCAATGCGTCACAGGCTAAGGTGATGGCAATGGGGTAGAGTGCAAAACTTGCAGCCCCTAAAATAAAGTAACTGGCCATCAATACGTTGAAGTGTACAGCTTGCATAATACCAACTACACCCATCGCGCCAAATAAACAAAATAATGCCATTAATAAGCTTTTTGCCATTCGTGTTGATAAATAACTCACCAACGGCTGTACTAACATACCGCCTAAAATAATCACCGCCATCAAGGTGCCAGTAAAAGCGGCCTGCTCACTTTGGGCAGCGATATATACTGGCATTAAACCGTATATTGGGCCAAGTACTAATCCTGATACCAAACAGCCTAAAATTGCTGGGCGACTGAGCTTTTTTAACTCAGTTAATTGTAGCTTTTGCGAGTGCTGACTTTGCGGTTGCCCTGATTTAATCAGCAGCGGTGCTAACATCGCTAAAAATAATAGAGCAATAACAAACAAATAGGGGAGTGGGCCACTGGTGCCAAGCGGATCGATAGCTAGTTGGCCAACGGCGCTGCCACCGTACAGGGATGTCATATACAGGCCTAATCGTTTAGCTCGTGCTTTGGCAGTGTCAGTCATTAGTAACCAAGATTCAACCACCACAAATACCCCAGCTACGGCGATACCAGCTACAAAGCGGGCTAAAAGCCACACGTTGGCATTAGGTAAAATAAGCTGTGCTGCAACACTGAAAATTAATAACCCCAGAAATGCCAGAAAAGCATGACGGTGGCCTACTCTTGCAACAATACGCTCAATAAAAAAAGCACCAATTAATAAGCCAAGATAAAAGACACTAGCTAACCAAGAGGCAAGTTCATTATCAAGCCCAAAGGCGCTCAATGATAAAGGAATTAGACTCATTAAAAAGCCTGAGGCAATAGCAAAAAAAGACAAACCAATAACAGGTGCAAGTGGGTTATTTGGTTTATGACCGGCAGCGAGCTCAACCATTAAAGAATCCGATTTAAAGGGCATAAATAATTGCGTTGGAGTGTTTTAATAGCTGGCAATTATTTTTGGTTGGTTAATTTTGCGGCGAATTTAATCCGATTTTGAACACAAGTAAAGTTATATTTGAATATTTACTCAACATTTTATTTAGAACACTTAGTTAGGTAAATAAACCGGTTATTTACGTCATTTTGGTATCATTTTTTTAGCGAAATTGTTTAAAATTTGTAGTTGTTTTATCAATCTAAATAATAACTTGGTATGCTGTGTTTTTATTTTTCATCAAGAGGCAGTAGTAAAAATGAACCAGCTAACAATCGCTTTAGTCGGGCTTGGGGATATAGCACAAAAAGCATATTTACCTATTGCCACGCAACATGCACAGATCGATCCTATTTTTTGTACACGAAACCTGACAACATTAACGCAGTTAGCTAAGCAGTATCGGGTTCAAAAGTGCTTTACAGATTACCAAGCGGTACTGGCGTGTAAGCCCGATGGGGTGATGATCCACACTAATACTGAGTCTCATTTTACGTTTGCGAAGCAGGCACTTGAACAAAAAATCGCTACGTTTGTGGATAAGCCATTAGCGTATAGTTTTAGTGAGGTAAGTGAACTTATTGCGTTAGCAACTAAACATAACACGCCATTATTTTTAGGTTTTAATCGTCGCTTTTTACCAATTATGGCCGATATTGCAAAGCCACAAATACGCCATCTTAAATGGCAAAAAAACCGCTTAAATTTACCAGCACAGCCGCGCACTTTTATTTTTGATGACTTCATCCATGTGGTTGATAGTTTATGCCATTTTGCAAATGTAGAGCGTTTTGATCAACTTAACCAGTTACAGGTGTTTTCACAGCTAGATCCACAAGGCTTATTGGCAGCAATACATGTTAGTTTTGAGTTTGAGGGGCGGTTATTTCAAGGCGCTATGGATAGATTAAGTGGCTGCAATGAAGAAGTGGTTGAAATAACCGGTTTGAATGAAAAGTGGCGGTTTGAATCGCTAACCAATATGACCTCTATGGTTAATGGAATACAGCAGAGCGCGATGCAAAATGATTGGCAAGCAACGCTATATAAACGGGGCTTTGAGTCAATGCTAGAGGCATGGCTAACGGCGGTTAAAACGCAGCAGGTAGACCAATTACAGCTTAAAAAAGATAGTTTAACACATGAGTTGTGTGAGTGGCTGGTTGCACACGTATCAAACAATAATGAACTATTTCACTGTTAAACTATTTCAAGGAAGTTGTAATGAAAGTGATGAAGTACATGGGACTAACGTTCTTTACAGTCCTTGTTATTGGGCTGCTCATACCTGAAAAAATAGTGATCCCAGTCAAAGGTGCAACAGCAAATGATTGGCATCATAATACCTTTTGGTATAGCCCTTGGGGTAAATCAGGTGTACACAAAGGGATAGATATTTTTGGCAAAAAACACACGGCAGTGGTTGCTTCGGTAAGTGGTGTGGTGCTGTATTCAGGTGAGCTAAAGCGCGGTGGTAAAGTGGTGGCATTACTTGGGCCTAAGTGGCGACTGCATTACTTTGCCCACTTAGAAAGTTATTCGGTAAGTGCAGGAGACTATGTTGCAGTCAGTGAGGTGATTGGTAGCTTAGGAGACACGGGGAATGCGGCAGGTAAACAACCTCACGTACATTACTCTATTTTATCGTTACTGCCGTACCCATGGTTAATGACCGCGCAAAGCCAAGGCTGGAAGAAAATGTTCTTTTTAAATCCAGATGAAAAACTACGCTAAAATAATTGCCGTTATTTTCACACTTATCCAGCTGATTAACTTAAAATACCGTTAATTTACTCTTTTTATTTAGGAATTCAGCAGTAATGAATTCTATTGCAGTTAGCCTGTTTGGCAGGATGTTTTCTAATAAAGCCATGTTGGCGTTTGATCACCATATGTTGACCATTTGCCAAGGTAACTCAACGAGACAAATAAGTTGGAGTGATTTGGAGGCACCGCCGTCGTTTGCTTACGGCCTGTTTGGTCAAACGATTTCTTTTGTTACGGCACAACAAAATCATACATTTTCGCTGCTGGCATATGGTGCTCACCGTAAATTTCAAGCTGAATTTGAACGCTATTGGGTGAACGCTAATGAAGCTAAGCTTGACACTTTTCTTAATAAAATAACAAAACTAGTCAAGCAGCGATATTTACGCCAGTCTTATGTTAGTCGTATTCAGCGGTTGGCACAGCAAGAGCATGGTCGTTGGTTGCCGTGGATAAAAAACAGCCCCGCATTTGTTTTAGTGGATAAAAAAATAAACGTATTAGAGCAATATGCAAACTGGGATGCTGCACTTACGCAGTATCTACAACAAAAATACGTTACTAAGCAACTTAACCTACACCACGCTTTTTTTGACCGTGTTGAAGCAAATCCATTAACACTAAGTCAAAGACGTGCTTGTGTGATTGATGACGATAATAACTTGTTATTGGCTGGCGCAGGCACCGGTAAAACCAGTGTTATGATTGGCAGGGCTGGGTTTTTAGTGCAAAGTCAGCAGGCAAGTTACAGTGATATTTTATTGCTGGCCTATGGTCGCAAAGCTGCTGATGAAATGGATCAACGGATCGAAGATAAGCTCGCCACCGATAAAATAAAAGCCGCTACTTTTCATAGTGTTGGGCTGGCGATTATCTCACAAGTTGAACGTGCTAAACCGACTATGAGTGTATTTGCAGAAGACGAAAAAGTGAAAGAAAAATGGGTGCAGCAGTGCTTTGAATCATTGATTGAAAACAGTGCCGAGTATCGTCATCTGGTTTTAGATTATTTTAGTAAATACTATTATGTTGAAAAAAATGAATTTGATTTTAAAACATTGGGTGATTATTACAGCTACTTAAATGATAACGATATCCGTAGCCTAAAAGGCGACAAGGTAAAAAGCTTTGGTGAGTTATATATAGCTAATTGGCTGTTTTATCACGGCATAGATTATCAATACGAAGCGCCTTATAAAGTTGACGTAAAAACCATTGAACGCAGACAGTACAAGCCTGATTTTTATTTACCTGAGTACGATATTTACATTGAATATTACGGCATCGATGACGCTGGCAATACTGCGCCTTACATTGATAAAGCGCAATACCATAGCGAAATTGATTGGAAAAATACCACTCATGCCAGTAATAACACTCACTGTATAGCTTTGACTTATGGGCAACATAAACAAGGTAAGCTGTTAAGCGAACTTGAACAAGCGCTTTTAAGTGCGAGCGTGAAAACACAGATATTGCCCTTAGAATCACTGCTCGAAAGCTTAAAAGAAACTGGCAGGATCACCGTATTAGCTGCGTTATTTAGTCAATTGCTGAGTTTATATAAGGCGGCTTATTTAACTGATGCTGATGAAGTTGATGTCATTAAACGCTCCCTTGACGCCAAACAAACAACCCAAGCGTTGGCGCTATTAAAACCAATTTTATCTAACTACAACGCTCACTTGCAGCAGCGCGGTGAAATTGACTTTGATGATATGATTATCAAGGCAATCGAGTATGTTGAGTCGGGCAAGTTTAAATCGCCTTGGCGTTATATTATGGTTGATGAATTTCAAGATATATCACAGCCAAGAGCACGATTGGTTAAAGCACTTCGCGATAGCAACAAGGGTAGTTCAGTATTTGCAGTGGGTGACGATTGGCAAGCAATTTACCGATTCAGCGGCGCTGATATTAAGTTGACCACTGAGTTTGCAACGTATTTTGGCTTTACTACGCAAACGGCGCTGGATCTTACGTTTCGTTTCAATAATAAAATTGGTGAAGTTGCCTCAGCATTTATTAGTAAAAATCCCGCGCAGCTTGATAAAACGATTACTTCTTTAACTCAGGTTTCACATCCTAGTGTGTCGTTATTAAGGCGCAGTAGTAATGCGTCTATTGGTTATAAAAATAGTTATTACAGTGACATTCCTGAACTATTAAATGGTGCGATTGATGACATACTCTGCACAATACACAGCAAGGCATGTAAACCCACAACCGTGTATTTTTTAGCGCGATTTTGGTTTCAGCTACCAACAAATACGGATATTAAAACCATGAGTGTTAAATACCCGTTGTTAAAAATTCAGTCGCAGTCTTTTCACGCCTCAAAAGGTAAAGAAGCCGATCATGTTATTATTATCGGATTACAAAAGGGTAAACATGGTTTTCCATCTGAAAAAGTTGCGCCCGCAATTATCGAAGCTTTATTACCAGCGCCAGAAAACTTCGCTTACGCACAAGAGCGACGGTTATTTTACGTTGCACTAACGCGCGCAAAACACCGCGCCTACATCATTGCTGATATGACCAATAGCAGTTGTTTTGTCTCGGAGTTAATTGCTGAACATGACATAGAACTGGATGAATTTACTAGTGATGTTGATCAATTACATATCGCAGATATAAACTGTATGCGCTGTGATAGCGGGGTATTAAAAAAACACAGTGGTCGTTTTGGGCCATTCTACGGCTGTTCGTTATTTCCGCGTTGTGAGCATAAAGAAAAATCGTGCGAGCAGTGCCAAAGCCCAATGACTCGCAGTCGCTATACAGGGTTTAAATTATGTATAAATACAGCCTGTAACCATCTAGTGCCAACGTGTGATAAATGCGGTGCTGAAATGGTATTACGCAATAGCGCAAAAGGGCAGTTTTGGGGATGCAAAAATTATAAAGGTAATGATCCACTTAGCTGTAAAAATGGCAAAGACAGTAAGTCAATTCAATGGCCCGAGCTTGCTTAACTTATAGATAGATAAGGGCTAAATAGCCCTTATCTATTGTTTAATTTATTGCATCGCAACAGCAAGTTGATGATACAAACCGATACCGATAAGTACGTTAAATGGGAAAGTGATGCCTAGTGAACTGAGCATAGCCAGACCTATATCGGCTTTGGGGATTGCGGCTTTTATAGCGGCAGGCGCTGCAATATAAGATGCGCTGGCCACTAAACTCCCCAAGATAACGATTGAGCCTAACTCAAGCGCTAATAAAGTGCCGACACTGACTCCAATCGTGCCTAATATTAATGGACTGATTATAGCAAATAGTGTCAGTTTCCAGTGATGCCAAGGTATAGGGCGTAATGTTTGCGCTGCCGTTAAACCCATTTCGAGTAAAAATAATGCAAGCACGACTTTAAAACTATTGGTTAATAATCCAGTTACTTGGCTGCCGTGCTGTGTGCCATACATCATACCAATAACAACACCGCCTACGAGGAGAATAACGCTCTTATTGGTTAAGGTTTCATGCCAGAGTGCTTTAAGCGATAAGGTATTATCGGCACTATGTTGTTTATCAAGTCGTCGATAAAGTAACAGCCCGACGATAATCGCGGGAAGCTCTAGCATCACTAAATACAGGGTTACTTCAGCACCTACTGCTAGCTGCGCCGATTCAGCATAAGCGAGGGCGACTGCAAATGTCCCCGCGCTTACGGAGCCATAATGGGCGGCGATACTTGCGCTGTTCGCTACCGAAAGTTTTATGACATATTTTAAAATAGGGTAGAGCATTAAAGGTATAAATGCGCCAAGCAGCATCACCGAGCCCATTTCTGGCAATAATTGCCAACTAAGATTGCCGTGTAATACCATGCCGCCTTTTAAGCCTATGGTCAGCATCAGCAGCAAACTTAAGGTCTCGTAAGTTGCTTTTGGAATAACGAGATCAGAACGTAAAATCCCCGCGACTAAACCCAAAACAAAAAACATTACAACAATATCTGGCACACCTTTCTCCTATTAATTTAAAGTCGCGCTATTGTAGATAAAATCATGCATTGTAAATAATAAAATGATTGGTAGTTAGTTATAGGTTATTATCTATGGGCTGATTAATACCAGAGGGGATGAGATAGCGATGGATTTAAGACATATTTCTTTTCGGCTGCTTGAAGTGTTTATGAGTGTAGTAAAAACCGGCTCGATCAGTGAAACCGCACGGCGTTTACACTTAACTCAGCCAACGGTGTCGCTGCAAATTAAACGTTTACAGGAGGCTGTAGATGAGCCGCTGGTGATTATGCAGCAACAAAAACTGCATGTCACAGAAGCCGGGCATGAGTTATTTAGGACTTGCCAACGAGTGTTTGGCCACTTTGATGATTACAACGATTTTTTAGCTGAACTCAAAGGGGGTGAGCGCGGGCGATGTAAAATCGCCATGGTGAATACCGCACAATATATTTTGCCAAAATTACTCGGGCCCTATAGTAATTTGCATCCTCATGTTGAGTTGCCTCTTGAGATTGGCAATAGAGCAGAGGTGTTAGCGCGCTTTGAACGCGGTGAAGATGATATTTATGTATTTAGCCATCCACCGTCACTTGAACATGCAAAAGCGGCACGCTTTTTAAAAAACCCGCTTGAGTTTATTGTGCCTAATGATCATCCATTAGCTAATCAACAACACGTTGCACTTTCTGAGCTAGTGAAATACCGCTTTTTATTAAGAGAGCCTGGCTCTGCAACTCGGATGTTATTTGAGAGCGAACTGCAAAGACGCGGTTTAGTACTGAGTAACAGCGTGCAAATGGCAAGTAATGAGGCTATTCGCGTTGCAGTATCATCAGGAATGGGAATTGGTGTGCTGTCTCGCCATGTGTTGCCAATAGGAGATCATGGCTTCAAAGTATTAACTGTAAGTGATGCAAGCTTAGCAAGTCATTGGTACTTTGTTATCCGCACTGATCGGCATATTGCTCATGCTGCGCGTAGTTTTTTAACATTTGCCCAAGACCACCTTGAACAATACTTAGATGGTCGATGGGTACGTAATGAATTGCATGGGCTGAATCTAAGTTTAGCTGATCAGCAAATTCGTTAGTTGAAAATTCAACCTAGTGAACGAATGATTTTACCGCATTAATTAATATCTGGCGTGGAGTCTCTTAAAACGAGAGTCGGCTGGAATACACGATTAATTGTAATGCCAGGGCGTTTGTAAATGTCTTTAAGTACAAGGTTAGCCGCCATTCTGCCCATCTCTGGGACTGGGTTATCTATGGTTGTTAGAGTTGGGTAAAGGTAATTGGTGAAAATCACGTTATCGTAGCCCATAATGGCGAGATCTTTCGGTAAATTAAAACCGTGTTCTCTGGCGAACTTCATCGCACCTGAGGCCATTTCATCATTGGCACAGACAATTGCGCTAAATTGCGCTTTATTTTCAATAAAATGTTTTAAGCCATCATTGCCGCCGGTTTCTTTAAAGTCGCCAATGTAAAAAAGGCTTTCATCAAAGGCTATATTGTATTCAGCAAGCGCTTTTTTATGTCCTACGAGTCGGTCTGACGCATCAACTTTAAATTGTGGACCCGCAATATAAGCAATATTTTTGTGACCTTTATTGATCATCGTTTTAGTGGCAAGATAACCGCCCAGAACGTTATCAAGACTAATACAGTTGTCTTTAATTTCCTCAACATAACGGCTCATTAAATAAATGGGGATTTTTCCCTTACTAAGTTCAATTAGATATTCGTCCGATACTATTTCCACATGGGCAATTATGGCATCACAGTTACGACTGATTAAAAATTCAAAGCCATTTTTCTCTTTGTCTTCGTCACTGTGCCCTGCGGTAATAATAACATGCTTACCTGCGGCACGAAGTTGCTGCTCTATCGCCGACATCATTTGACCAAAGAACGGGCCGTCCAGTTCAGAGACTAAAACACCAACACTACTGGTACGACTCGATGCTAAAGAACGGGCAATAGAACTGGGTTGATAGCCAAGTTGCTGCATTGCTTCGAGCACTTTTTTCTTGGTTTTTTTACTTACATAATCATTGTCGTTCAGAACCCTTGATACCGTAGAGAGAGAGACACCTGCAAGTTCTGATACTTGATAAATTGTAGCCATTAATTTCCTAGCGTGATTATTCGCACTTTATAAAAACGTATTGATAATGAAATATAATTTACACATTACTGCGTCTAAAAGCCAAGTCTTCCGTGATTTTCTGCGTCATTGCGGGTGTCAACGGATAGATAAGCATCAAGGCGGCACCTAAAAAAGCAAATGCTGCGGGGATCCAACTCATTAATAGTTGCATGCCAGGTAATGATTGCGTAATGGTTGCTTCGTTCATGCCGTTATAGCCATAGCCTGCCAATACCACTAATACTAATGCCCCAGCGAAACCGCCGCCAGTTTTTTGCACAAACGTCCCTGCTGAATAAATTAAGCCTGTGGCGCGGCGTTTGTTTTTCCACTCAGAATAATCGGCAGCATCTCCTAACATGCTAAAAAACAGGGTAGGCATCATGGCAGCAAAAAATTCAGCTGCACAACCAAAAGTAAATATGGCAACAATGTTGTCAGCAGGCACCCAATAAAATGCTGTGGTTAATAAGCCACTTAATATTAAAGAGATGATAAATAAATTACGTTTGCCTATTAGTTCGGCAAGTTTACCAGTGGCAAGAGCGCCGAGGATAGACACCACTAATAACGCAACGAAGTATTGGCCTGCCATCAGTTCGCTGCCAACCTGATATTTAAAGTAATAAGCAATTACACCATACTTTATACCGTTGAACATCATGGTCAAAAAGCCCATGCCTAATAAAATTAACCAAGGCTTGTTGGTGAGCAAATCAACCATATCACGTTGAGTTCCCGTGAGATTTTGATGATCTTTGTTGAGTAATTTTTTTATCACAACAGTCATCATAGTCATGATAAATGCAAAAAATAGCCCACTGTAGATTTCGCGATAGTAAAAGAACAAGGTAGTTGCCAATAATGGCAGAATAATAAAGGGTAAGTTTTTAGTTAAATCTTTGAGCTCTGATTTTAAATTACCACTGGTTGTTTTGTGGGGTATTACCCGCTCTTTGGTGCTAACAAAAGTGATCACCATCAAAACAATTAGTAATGCTGCAAATAAGTACATGGTTAACTGATAACCTTTGGCGTTATCGCCATCGCCAAAATAAGCAACCAGTTCAGGTAAAAAGCCCATCACTAATAAACCGCCTGCAAAGGCTCCGGCAAAGCGAAAACTCGATAGTTTCGTGCGCTCGGTATCGTCTGGACTCATTACTCCCATTAATGCAGAGTAAGGCACGTTACTCACCGTATAAGCTAACGTTAAGCCTATGTAGGTAACGTAGGCGTAAATTAACTTGTTGGTGTCATTGAAATCAGGTGTGGTGAAACACAACACCATGAACAGTCCTAAAAAAGGAGCAGACCATAAAATCCACGGTCTAAATTTACCAAACCGAGTGGTGGTTCTGTCTGCAATCATTCCCATAATAATATCGGTTACACCATCGGATAACCTAACCACCAAAAATAACATAGCTGCGGCCGCAGCCGATATGCCAAATGTGTCAGTGTAAAATACTGCTAGGTAGGCAAGTGCACCTCGCCAAACTAAGTTGGCTCCGGCATCACCCATCGCATAACCGATTTTTTCGTATAAAGGAATTTTGTTCACTGTGTGTTTCTTATTGTTGTTTTTAAAGGAGCACTAGCTAAGTTTACCGGCTAGTAATTAAACTACTATACGCAAGGCCACTGGCTTTTACAGTACGTTGTTGAGTTGGATAATCAACATAAACGATACCAAATCGCTTTGAATAGCCTTCAGCCCATTCAAAGTTATCCATTAAGCTCCATGCAAAGTAGCCATGGATCACCACACCTTGTTCAGTTGCGTTATGCAATGCGTTTAAGTGTTGCTGATAGTAAGCTATGCGATCTGAATCGTTAACTTTACCATCTATCATCTTGTCGGCCATTGCTGCGCCATTTTCAGTAATATAAATCGGTGGTAGGGTATATTTCTCATTTAACGATACTAATAATTCAGTAAGTGCTTGCGGGTAAATTTCCCAACCAATATCAGTTAATAGGCCTTGATGTGGGCGCTCGTCATAAAAATCATCAGCGCTTGCTTGGTAATGTAAACGCGTATAAAAATTAACGCCAAGGTAATCTAATGGCTGCGCAATAATTTCCATATCACCGGGGTGAATATCTGGACGCTGCTCTGCTGGAAGTTGCTCAATAATATCTGGGTATTTGCCAGTCATTACAGGGCGCATATACCAATGGTTAATATAATCATCAGCAAAGGCTGTGGCTTTAAGATCTGCGTCACTTTGTGTTACCGGGTAACAGGGAGTAAAGTTGAGTACGATACCATTAAGTGTCTGTGGGCTATTTTTAGCCAGCATTTGCATCGCTAAACCATGACCTAGTAATAAGTGATGGGCAGCTTTTCGGCCAAATTCCCGACCGACAATACCTGGGGCATGCACACCAATTTCATACCCTAAATAAGAGCTGCAAAAAGGTTCATTTAAGGTTGAATATGAATAAACACGATCACCAAACGCTTTGCTAATAAGATCTGTGTAGTGAGCAAATTCATAGGCGGTATTACGATTTAACCAGCCGCCTTGATCTTCTAAATACTGCGGTAGATCCCAGTGATATAAAGTGACAAATACCTTGATGTTGCGGCGTTTAAGTTCATCTAGAAGATCAGTATAAAATTTCACACCTAATGGGTTTAAACTACCATCTTGCTGCATCACGCGTGGCCAAGAAATTGATAAACGATAGGCATCAACGCCCAAAGAATCTATTAACTCAATATCTTGAGGCCAACGAGTGTAGTGTTCACAGGCGATTAGACCATTTGAGTTATCGGCAATTTTATCGTCTTGAGCACAAAAGGTGTCCCAAATACATGGCAGACGATCTGCTGCACCACCTTCAATTTGAAATGAAGCAGTTGCTACGCCAAAAGTGAAGTCTTTGCTCAGTAGCGGCGAGTGTTTAGGTAAAGATAATTGTTTCATTAATAGAAAACCTCTGCTTTCTTTTTATAGTCCGTGATGCTGTTATTTTTAGCTTTTAAAGCTAACATAGCTGAAAGCGCTTCCATATTTAATTTGATTAATGCCAATAGATGGTATTTAATGACTTTAAGGAAGCGCTTCCATATTTAGGTTAGTGACTATTTCTTAACAGGTCAACAGTTAAATTTTAATTTCAATGATGACAAAAAATAGTTCTACCGTTGCTTAGATGAATAAACCGCTTGGTCTCGCTTTTGTAATACAGCAGGTACTTAGAGTCTTTTAAGCAGCAATGAGTTGATAATAGATAGGTATATAAAAATGAAAACACACTTACACACAGCTAAGTTACCTACACTAAGTTTGTTAGCTGGATTAGTTACTCTGGCTGGTTGTTCAGCAAGCGAAAATAAAGATACGTCTCAAAATAATAGAGCTGTTGAACAAACGCAGCAGCAACAATTGCTAGCTATTTGGCCAAAGCTGAATAATGTGGTTCGAGCTGATCCGCAAATTGAGTCTAAGATTGCTCAGTACTTGCAGACGATGACATTAGAGCAAAAAGTTGCGCAGATGATTCAACCTGAGATCCGCGATATAACGACTGATGATATGCGTAAATATGGTTTTGGCTCGTATTTAAATGGCGGAGGCTCATTTCCGAACGCGAATAAACATGCCACACCACAAGATTGGATTGCACTTGCTGAACAGATGTATCAAGCATCGGTTGACGATTCTCTTGATGGCATCGATATGCCTACCATGTGGGGCACCGATGCTGTACATGGTCATAATAACGTGATTGGTGCAACGTTATTTCCACATAACATTGGCTTAGGCGCAGCAAATAATCCCGCTTTAATAGAAAAAATAGCCGCTGCGACGGCAATCGAAGTGATGGTTACTGGTATTGATTGGGTATTTGCGCCGACTGTTGCTGTTGTACGTGATGACCGCTGGGGTCGAACTTATGAAGGGTATTCTGAAGATCCAGAGATTGTCCGCCGGTACTCAGTTGCCATTGTTAACGGCTTGCAAGGCCATGCAGATGGTGATTTTTTAAGTCATAAGCGGGTGATTAGCACAGTTAAACACTTTTTAGGTGATGGCGGTACCGTCGATGGTGACGATCAAGGTAACAATATCGATTCAGAGCAAGCCTTGTTTGATACTCATGCTCAAGGCTACATTGGTGGTTTGTCGGCTGGTAGTCAATCTGTTATGGCGTCGTTTAATAGCTGGCATGGTAAGAAAAATCATGGCAATAAATACCTGCTTACCGATGTACTGAAAACGAAAATGGGCTTTGATGGCTTTGTTGTTGGTGATTGGAATGGCCACGGACAAGTTGTAGGTTGTAGTAACGAAAGCTGCCCACAGGCTGTAAACGCGGGGCTTGATATTTTTATGGTTCCTACGGGGGCGTGGAAACCACTTTATGAAAATACGATAGCGCAAGTGAAAGCCGGTGAAATTGCCATGAGCCGAATTGACGATGCTGTTGCGCGTATTTTAAGAGTCAAACTAAGAGCGGGTTTATTTGATAAACCGAGCCCTGCAAAACGTCAGTTCTCAGGTAAAACGCAGTTAATTGGCGCGCAAGCGCACCGCGATATTGCGCGACAAGCTGTGCGTGGATCACTGGTGTTATTAAAAAACAACAACAATACTTTGCCGATAGCGGCTAATTCACGAGTATTAATTGCCGGAGATGGCGCAGATAATATTGCTAAGCAAGCGGGGGGCTGGAGTATTACTTGGCAAGGCACCAATAACGAAAATACCGATTTCCCTGGTGCTACGTCAATCTTTGCGGGTTTAAAAGCGCAGATCACGGCCGCAGGTGGAGAGGCCATTTTAAGTCCTGATGGACACTTTACACAAAAACCTGATGTGGCGATTGTGGTGTTTGGAGAAGAACCTTATGCAGAAGGCCACGGTGACAGGGATAATCTTGAGTTTGAGCGTAATAATAAAAAGTCGTTAGCGTTATTAAAACAGCTTAAATCAAAAGGCGTGCCGGTCGTATCGGTATTCATTTCAGGTCGACCAATGTGGGTTAACGCTGAGTTAAATGCCTCTGATGCGTTTGTCGCCGCATGGCTACCGGGTACAGAAGGACAAGGTGTGGCCGATGTATTATTAACTGACGCAGGAGGTGATATTCAGCATGACTTTACTGGTAAATTGTCGTTTTCATGGCCAAAATCACCACTGCAAACCACAGTAAATAAAGATGATGTAGACTATTCGCCACTATTTCCTTATGGCTTTGGTTTAACCTATACAGATAAAAATACCCTGGCAGATAATTTAAATGAAGACTCAGGTGTTGATATAGCTAGTTTGCCTAATATGGCTATTTTTAATGGCGTGCTGACTGATCCATGGCGATTGTTTTTAAAGTCAGCACAGCAGCAAGTTCAAGTAGCTAGCAATAGCGTCGAATTAGCAGGTATTAGTTATCGTACTGAAGATAAAAATATTCAAGAAGATGCAATGGCATTTGTATTTACAGGTATAGGCCTTACTACAGCCGAAATCAATAGTAACTTCACTGAAGATAAAGTGGCTTATATCGAAGCAAACTCAGCGCTGAGTTTTGATTACAAGATAAATAGCGAATTTGCTGCTCCATTATTTGTTGCTATGAGTTGCGAGCATGGTTGTGGTGGACGTGTTGATATCAGCGCAGAACTCAAAAAGGCTACATTAAATAGATGGCAAACACTCAGCATAGACTTAACCTGCTTTACTGAGCAAGGCGTTGATTTTTCAAGAGTGATTAGCCCATTTTCATTACAGAGCACGGGTAACGGTTCGGTTTCTGTGGCGCATATCAACTTTGTGCCAGAGGGAGCAAAACAGGCAACAATTATCTGCCCAGATAGTTAACTTAGTCTTTGATTTTGTTGTGCAAAGCCCTTTAAGTGATTAAAGGGCTTTTTATGCTCACTCAGATTACTCCGCAGAACAATATTGTTGTAAGAACGCTTTATGTGTTGGCAATTGTGCCACGCGTTGAGTAATTTGCTGTTTGATACTGATCAGAAAGTGGCTTAACTCATCATCACTCATCAGGCTTGCAATTAAATGGTATTGTTTAGGTTTGATACCTTGACCCAACATTACTTGCACCCATGAGTCGACTCTAAAAATATCGCCGTCATCTAAAAATACCCGCCCAGTTTCTTTGAATAAACTAATTTTATGAACAAGGGTATCAGGCACTTCCATATTTTTACAATGACGCCAAAATTCGCTATCAGTGCGATCAGTGACTTTATAATGCAAGACAATAAAATCACGAATATTTTCAATCTCACTTTTTAGCTGTTTGTTGTATTCGTGGATTGCTTGTTCGGTAATACCATCAAATGGAAATAGCCGGATAAAGCGAATAATGCCCGACATAATTAAATGAATACTGGTAGATTCAAGTGGTTCAACAAAGCCACTGGCAAGCCCCAGAGCAAGGCAGTTTTTATTCCAGCCTTTGCGGCGGCGGCCAGTTTTAAATTTAATTACTCTGGGTTCAGTGAGAGTTTCACCTTGAATATTACTGAGTAAAAGCTGCTTTGCATCAGTATCGTTTAAATAACGGCTACAATACACTAGACCATTACCTACGCGCTGTTGCAGAGGAATTCGCCACTGCCAGCCTGCATCATGTGCTATTGAGCGGGTACAAGGCACTATATCATCGCTAATGGCTCTAGTTTGTACTGCAATTGCGCTATCGCACGGCAGTAAGTGTGACCAATCTTCATAGCCGGTATGCAAAGCCTGTTCAATAAGTAGTCCATTAAAGCCAGTACAATCAATAAAAAAATCACCATTTATGATACTTTCATTTGCAAGAGTTAGGCTGTTTATGAAGCCCGAAGTGGCGCATTTATTAACGTGGATTATTTTTCCCTCTAGACGTTTAACCCCTAGTTGTTCTGAAAATTCACGTAGGAATAATGCATAACGACTCGCATCCATATGAAATGCATAATTAATTGGATTTTGCTGATTAAAAGCACACTTACCTTGTTTAGCTGCTTGCAGTTCATAACAGTAATCACCAAACTCGGATTCAAGTCCTAATGTTAAGCTGTGTAGCCAAAAATGATGAAATTCACCTGCCCAGCATTCTTTGCCCGTCATGCCAAATGAGTGAATATAATCGGTGTTTTTTTCGCCCCAGTTTTCAAAACTGATCCCTAATTTAAAGCTTGCTTGGGTAGCTTTCATAAATGCTTGCTCATTTATGCCAAGTAATTTATGAAAAGTGCGGATCGGTGGAATAGTAGCTTCACCAACACCAACCGTAGCAATGTCGTCGGATTCGATAAGGGTGACATTGATATTTTTACCAACGAGTTTACTCAACGCAGCCGCAGCCATCCAACCAGCTGTACCACCGCCAGCGATCACCACATTTTTTATAGGTTTGTTGTGTGTCATTGTCAGGTTAAGCCTTATTGTTTAAAAGTTGATTTAATAATGCGCGATTTGTTGGTAACCCTTGTAAGTATTTGGCAATTTTTTCACGGTTTTGCTGATAAAAATACTGCCCAACTTTAGAGTTATTAAAGGTATTTTCTGCTGTTGTATTTTGCGTGTGAAAGCCCATTCCATACAATACATATTGATAGCTGGCAGAGGGGAATACCTCTTCGTTTTCAATTAAATCAAACCTGCTTGGTGGTTGATATTGCCAAATTGCCAGCAATTCATTCAAACGAGTAGGAATGCTCGATGGTTTTTTTATATCACGCCAGTATTGACTATCATCACGTTCACTTAATATGTAGTGTAACTTTAAAAAGTCGATTACTCGCTGCCAGCGATAACTAAAGCGCTCATTAAACCGTTTAGCCAGCAAGTCCATATGAGTACGGTTTTGCGGCATTTGTTCACTTAACATGCTGATTGAAAGCTCCACCATCGCCAGTGCTGATGCTTCAAGTGGCTCTATAAAACCTTGCGACATACCAACAGCAACACAGTTTTTTACCCAAAACTGTGTGCGGTAACCAGGAATAAAACTCAGCTTGCGAGTTTGTATTTGCTCGGCGACTTCTTCACCAACAGATAGCGCAGCATAGCTTTTTAAGGTGTTCACAGCGGTTTGTTCATCGCAGTATTTATCGCTATAGGTATACCCAATACCACGACGACTCGGTAGACCAATATCCCAGATCCAACCATGTGGCTGCGCCGTTGATAAAGTGGCTGAGGCGATCTCTTGTTGATTATCGTTATAAGGGAGATGTGCAGCGATAGCGCTATTATTAAAAAGAATATGCTCTTGTGTGATAAGCGTTGCGCCATAGTGCTCACCAATCAAACGCGCCCGAGCACCGGTACAATCAATGAATAAGTCGCCGTCTATGTCACCGTGCTTTATGGTGGTGAGTGAATGAATATAATCGTCATGACTATTTTTTACTTCGATGACGTCATCAATAATATGATGCACATTGAGTTTTTTTACGCAGTGGTGTTTTAAAAATGTGGCAAACTTACCGGCATCAAGATGATAGCCGTAATTAGTGACCGCCGCGTATTCTGGTGTGTGTAACTGCTTAGGTGCAAGTGCTGCTTGGCAAACAAAACTTTGCATATTAACGGCGTCGGCATATTTTTGAGTGCTTGCATGATGTTGCCAGTAAGCGTGTAAATCGGTTTCTAAATAGCCTTCGGGAGTCATAAACGGATGATAGTAGTTTTCGCCTATATTTATGTTACGCCAGTTTATGAATTTTGAACCTTGCTTAAATGAAGCATCGCAGTGACGTATAAAATCTATTTCTTCGATACCAATTCGCTTGAGCGTATTGCGCATAGACGGCCAAGTGCCTTCGCCTACACCTGAAATAGCAATGTTTGCAGACTCTATTAAGGTAATCTTTTTTTTAGGGTGTTCAGCGGCTAATAGCCCTGCACTTAGCCAACCTGCTGCGCCACCACCTAATACCACAATGTGTTGTATTTTATTATTCATTGTGTGCTCTGTTGTTTTAATAAAATTGCTATTAACCTGCAACGCAAAAAGCCGCTAACAACTAGCGGCTTAATACTCATGGCGTTAATGAGTCAATAACCCTTGCTTAGAAGTTATAACGCATACCAATATTATAGCGTGCACCATTTTGTTCTAAATTCCATAACTGTGCTTCATACCGGCCATGTTGGCGCATATTTTGTTCAGTAATGTTAAGCCCTTCGACAAAGAACGACATTTGTTCACTGTAGTTGTAAGCAATATTAAAATCAATTTGGTAATACTCTTCTGTAAAGCCCGGCTCGTTAACGTAACGGGCAGCACTGTTTAAGAATTTATCACGCCAGTTATAGGCGATACGCGCCTGAAACTTATCGTTTTCGTACATGGCTATAAAGTTAGCTGTGTCGCTTAAGCCAACAAGGGCAAATTGTGTGACGGTTGGATCAGCGGCTACATTATAATCAATATCACCATTTACTATGGTGTAGTTAGCTTGTAAGCCAAAACCCGTGTCGCCAAAGAAGTGTTGTATAGCAAATTCATAACCATCAATTTTGGCATCTTTACTGTTGGTTGGTACTTGTGCCGTAAAGTCCATCAGTGGGTCATCACTGTTTGGTAGAACGTCGTAAGCGGCTTCAAATTCTTCATAGCTCATCGAGTCAAATGCTACACCATTTTCCATTGCAGCAACCATTTGGAATAAATTTGAATCGGTAAACGCAATACCTTGTGCCTCAAGCTCTGCTTTGGCTGCTTGTGCTCTTGGACCCGCAGATGCATCGCGTAAGCCGTAGTAGTTTTGAGTCATTGGTGATAGACCAATAAAATTATCTACTTTTTTATTAAAGTAACCAATCGACACATAACTTAGATCAGTGAAGTACCACTCAGCAGATACATCAAAATTATTCGATTCAAGTGGGACAAGGCTAGGGTTACCAGTTGCTGCTGGTGCATTAGTGGTGCCTGGAATGATCGAAGGGCCGGTAGGTACACCTACTGTTGCCGCAGAACTTAAATTGTCGTAAGTAGGGCGGGCAATAGTGGTACTGTAAGAGGCGCGAAGAGTCACATCCTCAATAACGTTAATGTTAAAATCTAAGCTAGGTAAAAAATGGTTATAGCTTGAGCTCAAGGAATAGTCATCTTTATTGGTGCCGTAACGCACATTAAAGTCGTTGTTACCTTCCCATGCAACTGCATCAGGTAAATCAATATTAGCAGTTGAGGTAATATCGGTTGTTTCGTAGCGCGCACCAATCACAAGGTTAAATACCATGCCATTGATTTCGTTACTGTAATTATATTGTACAAATGCCGCTTGAATATCTTCTTCAATAGTGCGATTTGTTGCAAACGCGCCATCAGCCGCAAAATTGAACCCGTATTGATCTGCCGCCCAGTAACCAATTTGTGAAGCACTACCGGTAAAGCCTTGATCAAATGAACCACTGGTATCGTAATCATCAAATTCTGCTAAAAAATTAGTTGGATCTAAATAGCCATCGGGTAGTTCTCCAGGGTTTTCAATGCCCCAGTTACCCATTGTATTACGTGTTAGCGATTGTAAAGAGTGACTTTCCATTGAGCGTGACTCAATACCAAAGTCGATACTGCCGTTGTCTATGAGATAACTACCGTGTAGTCGAAATTCATCAACGGTTGATTCTTGACTTGCAAAGTTTGCATCTAAAATTGAGCTACCTACATCAGCTTGATCAAGCGCTCCTGAGCAGTTTAGATTTGTGTGACTACAGTCATCGAAATCTATTACCATAGAGGGTAAGTCACGGCTAAAGTCAACTTGTTGTGCGGCCACGACATTGGCACCTAAGCCTGCATTTATCCAACTACCATAAGGCGCATCGGGTTTGCTGGTGGCTTTTGAGCTGTGGGCATCAAACGAAAAGTTCAGTTGATCACTAAAGTAGTATTGAAGGTTTAAACCGATTGAATTATTTTCGTTTACTTGATTTTGCTCTTGTAATGCTAAGCCTAAGTCGCGAGTGGATAAGTCGCGGCGTTCTTCACGGTAATAAATAGGTGTTTTAACAGCATTGTCATCAAATGTTAAATGGGTTTTATAGTTGTCCATCCAAATTGATTGCTCTGCACGGGCTTCAAATAACTCTTGCTGTGAGTAAGTATAATCAAGTGTTGCGGTAAACGAGTCAATTGGGCTGTATTGCAATGTTAATTGAGCATTAGTACGAGTTCGCTCACGATCTGCAATGGTGTAGCGCAAGTCTGATGGCATTGAATAATACTGGCCCATCGCAGGAGCATTTTCTAATACAATGTCATCTGCTGCTTGAGGGATGGTGCCATCATATTCTGTGGTGCGCCATTCGCCAACAAATGCCCCGGTTGCTGAACTATCACGCTGTTGCATACTTGCTGTGAGTGAAGCACCAAATTTAGCATCTTCATCTGTCCAGCTAAAGATCCCTGAAATTTCTGGAGTAACGTCATCGCCGACACGGTTAGTTGTATCGTGCTGTGCTTTAACACCAATATTGGCAACTAGGCCAGGGTTATCAAGTGGACGAGCGGTATTGATATTAATAGTTGCACCAATGCCACCAGATGCGATGCTTGCTTTACCTGTTTTATATACTTCCACTGATTTCACACTTTCTGAGGCAAGATTAGCAAAATCATAAGCTCGAGAGTTTGGAGCACCACCACCAGCAGGAAGAGAAGCCGCAGGCATTGTACGTCCGTTTAATGTCACCATATTATAATCTGGACCAAAACCACGCACCGTCACTTTAGAACCTTCACCATTGCTGCGGTCAATTGAAACACCGGTAATGCGTTGCAGCGATTCAGCTAAATTAGTGTCTGGAAATTTACCAATGTCTTCTGCAGAAATGGCATCAACAACCCCAGAAGAGTAACGCTTAAGCTGAGTTGATTCTTTGATACTGCCTTTAAAACCGGTGACTTGAATCACTTCTAATTCACTTTGTTGTTCAACCTCGGCGGCAAACGTAGACATAGTGGTTGCGGCACCTAAAATCAAAGATAAGCTGGTGGCTAACTTTGTTTTCATTAAAATATGCTTGGACATTAGACTTCCCTCGTACTGTTATCATTATTATTTACTCGCCACAAAAATGCGGCGGTATCACTGTGTGTGGAAGCGCTTCCATAGTGGCTTGTATTAATTTCTGTGGAAGCGCTTCCAGAAAGGCTAGTGTAATTTTTATGTTGCGTCAACTACTGTGTTTAATTTATTGCAGCTAAAATGTATTAAATTTGTTTAATTGGATGTGGTGTTTATTGTTTTATATATAATTATCAGTCAATTATTTTTATTTTTATTTTATTTTTGTAACTTTATTAGGTAAATGGGTGTTCGCATGGTTTTTATGGCCATAAATATGAAAACAACTGAACTTAAACGGGAGGCTAAGTGAATGATGGAGTAGCAATTAGCGTAAGTAAAAAGTACCTTATTGTTATTATCTAATTGCGTTTTGTATATTTATAACGTATTGTTTATTATCAATTAAAATGGAATATATCGTACTTCCCGCGATTGTGTAAGAGTCGTTATGTTGTTAACTCACGTCAGAAATACCCACATAAAAGAAATCATGTCATGGTTTTTAAATGAAAAAGAAGTTCATGCATGGGCTGGGCCTAATTTTAGATACCCGTACGATTTTAATTCTTTCAAAAAGGGTTTAAAACTTGATGAAATAAACTCATCTGTATTGCTTGCTGATGATAATACGCTAATGGCTTTTGGTCAGTTTTATTTACGTATTGGCTGTTGTCATCTAGGTAGGTTAGTGGTTAACCCTGAGTATCGTGGCGGTGGCATTGTAGCAACACTAATTACCCAGCTCAGTGAACTAGGTCAATTAACTTTAGCTACGCAAACATGTTCTTTATTTGTATTAGCTCATAACAAAAGTGCGATTAAAGCGTATAAGAAACTTGGCTTTGTACTTGCTGATTACCCAGAGCCAATACCACTTGCTAATTGTTTGTATATGACAAAGACACCAGGCTAAGTTTAATCAGTGGTTATACTCAGTGGATTCAGTGTTTAAAAAATTACAATTCAGTTCGGTTACATAACACCGTTGGCAACATGGTCGGTTTGTTGATCACTAATAACCACTTGATCCCGGCCTTTTGCTTTAGCAATATATAAGCGTTTATCGGCTTGGTCTAACAGTGTTTTAATTGAAGCATTGGCATCATAACTACTGCTAATTCCAACACTTACTGATAAATTAATAGTGTTTCCTTTAAAACGTAAGCTATGCCCTCTAATTGCATCACAGAGTTTTTGAGCAGTTACCTGAGCTTGATTAAGAGATTGATCAGGAAGTAATAAAGCAAACTCTTCACCACCAATTCGCGCAGCAATATCGTTATCATTTAATTGTGCCATGATATGTTGCGCTATCCATTTTATAGCGGTATCACCTGTGCTGTGACCATATTTATCATTAACACTTTTGAAGTAATCAATATCGATCATAACTACCGAAAATGATTGCTGATATGCAACACCTTGTTTGAGAAGTTTTTCACCTTGCATAAAAAAACCACGTCGATTTAACAGACCTGTTAATACATCGTGATTAACTAGACGCTGAAGGTTTTCTTCAATATTTACAAATAATAAAAACGGCAATACCAATGCTGTAGCAGTGGCTAGTATTATATGGCTTACTAAAATTGCTTGTAGCCAAAGACTATAATCAGTTGCAGAATTACTAACCAAAGGAGCTGCTAACATAAATACTTGTATATACATGATGAGAGAGTGGCTAATAAAACAGCCGGACAAGATTTTTTGTTGCATTGGTGCTACGCATTTCATCTTATAAACTAAGTATGCACCGTAAATAAAGAGTGTTGCAATAACGAGACTTGTCACCAATTGGCCTGCTGTAATCGCATAGATTGGTAGTAACACAATTGCACTGGCAATCACTAAGGTTAAAAAGTGCCGATTAGTATTTCTAGTTAGATTAGTTACTTTCTGCAAACCAATAAGAGCGAGTATAGGACTGATTATGATGCACATATCTGCCAGATAGTGCGTAATAAAAGGGCTATCAAGTACTATCCGTAGACATGCTAAGATTTGCGAGACCACAAATATCATACACGACCCGCCTAAGTATAAATAGCAGGGTTGTTTTTTATACTTATAAACGGTAAAAAAAAAGCCGCCGATCAGGACATTCAAAAGTAACGAGATGCTAATCACAGTGGGTAAATGTAGCATTATGAATCTGCCTGGTTTAATCGTGCTGCTTCAGCAACTATTGGTATAGTTATTATATATTGGTATTCACGAATTAACATAATTAGTGCGCAATTTATGGTTAACGGGTGATAGGCCATCAAAGCTAAACTTGTTAGGTTCGAAAGTGGCTAGACTAATAAGTATATTACCATCAGTTATAATCCAATGAGCTAGCAGTAAAGATATCAGATTGGAATTATTTACGCGAGGTGTTGTTATCGTAAAATTGCAACACAATTAAATTACTGCTCATTAAGAGCGCCGTTTTTAAAATTGGTACTAGCATATAGTAAACGAGGTTATTACGTTGCTAAGTTAATAATGATAGAGCTCTAATTTTGTTCAGTAAGATCAAATTAATCGCGCTATATTGTTAAGCGCCTGTTCCAAACTCGTCACAGGTATAAAAGGCGTTAGAGCACAGCAGAATAAGGAGTGATCATTGGCTTAGTTGTTCAGGTAAGCTTTTTACAGTAAGTAAAGTACCCGCTAAAATTGTATAAGAGTTACGACGTGTAATAATTGTTAAACGGTAGCACTACCGCAGTTTTATCCACATGGCTAAACTTATATAATTCAATCGACATTACTCATTAATTATTAGGTTACTACTTTGTCCCAATATGGTGGCGTACCATAGTATCCGTTAATAAAATCAATAAAACACCTGATTTTATGTGGTAGTAATTTTCGGTGGGCATAAACAACATATAAACCAACAGATCCCGTTGCAAATTGAGGTAAAACTTCGATCAACTTGCCACTATTAATGGCTTCACTGGCGATAAATGTAGGCTGTAATGCAATCCCTGCACCGGCGATAGCACAATCAACTAATACATCCCCATTATTACTTTGAAACTCGCTACTACGTTGCGTGTTTTTTACCCGTAACCACTGATATATTTCGTCTTTAGTATCCATTTCTGTGTAGCTATAATGCAAGTATCGGTGGTTTTTTAGATCTTCAGGTTTTTCAGGAGTACCATGTTTTTCAAGGTAGTCAGGTGAGGCACATAAAATTAATCTAATGGGCGCGACCTGCTTGGCAATCAAAGACGAACTTTTGAGTCGACCAATACGCAGTGCTACATCATAACCTTCATCAACAATGTCAACTTTGCGGTCGTTCAGTTGCAAATCAACATTAACAAAAGGGTAATGTGATTGGAACTCAGTCACTAATTTACCCATGTGTTTTAACGCGAACGACACCGGAGCACTTATTCTCAGAGTTCCGGTTGGGTGCTGCTGTAAGCCCCCTAATTGTGAATCCATTTCATCAATGCTTAACAATATCTGTTGCGCATGCTGAAAATAATGAGTGCCAGCTTCAGTGAGGCTCACTTTACGGGTAGTGCGATTAAGTAACCGTACAGCAAGGCGTTCTTCTAGTTTAGAAACGTACTTACTAACCAATTGTGGTGAAAGTTGTAAGGTTGTTGCTGCATTGCTAAAACTACCTTCGATCACCACAGATACAAAGGCCCGCATTGCATCAATTCTATCCATAATTTTTCTCATATTTAAATTGATTAACAACATTTTGTTGTTAATTATTCTTTATTTGTCATCTTACTCCGCCATGACATTGATAGTAAAGTGTACTTATCCCAACAGGGTCTAATTAAAACGTAAATAAATACTTTGCTAAAGAGGAACAAATAATGAAACTAATAAACACGATACTAAAATCAGATGCAGGACTTGCCGCTTTAATACTTCGCGCGCCAATTGGTTTGATTTTAGCTGCACATGGATCACAAAAATTGTTTGCTTGGTTTGGTGGTTATGGTCTGGAAGGAACAGGTCAATGGATGGCGAGTATCGGTATTACTCCAGGTTATTTAATGGCATTACTCGCAGGCAGTGCTGAATTTTTTGGCGGGTTAGCATTATTACTTGGGTTATTGACGCGTCCTGCTGCACTTATTTCAGCATTTACCATGCTAGTGGCTATTTTTTCAGTACATATAGACAATGGCTTGTTTATGGCAAATAACGGCTACGAATATGCACTGACACTGTTTGTAGTACTGATTGCGCTAACATTACAAGGTGGTGGTCGTTTTAGTATTGATAACTTTATAGCGAATAAATTAACGTCTAGGCAGTTACAGTCCAAGCATGTTTAATCACTATTATGAAATGACGTGGATTACGGATAAATCCGCGTCTTAGCTTTGCGTTAGTTTAACTATCAAGGTTTACTTGCTCATGTTAAGTGAGCTTGTTTGGAGTAACTATGAATAATGTAGACATTGCATTTATCTCTCATGGTGGCGGCCCAATGCCACTGTTAAATGAACCAAACCATACACAATTGGTTGCTTATTTAAAATCACTTGCAAGCACGCTAAAAAAACCAAGTGCCATTTTATTAATTAGCGCTCATTGGGAAGAGTCAGTAGCGACTATTACTGCCAATGCAGCACCGGGGATGATTTACGATTATTATGGTTTTCCGCCAGCTGCCTATCAAGTGCAATACCCAAGTCAGGGAGAGCCCAAGTTAGCTGAAAAAGTACAACAAGTGTTACAACATGCTGGTATTGAAGCGAAGTTAGATCATCATCGCGGTTACGATCATGGTTTGTATGTGCCTTTAACATTAATGTACCCAGCAGCCGATATACCCGCGATTCAACTATCACTAGTGAATAACTTAGATGCTGCACAGCACTTAGCAATCGGTAAAGCGTTGCAATCTTTGGATTATGAAAATTTATTAGTTATTGGCTCTGGTTTTTCGTTTCATAACATGCAGGCATTTTTCGCGCAGGATAATCAGCAGAGCCAAATCAATAACCACGAATTTGAACAGTGGCTACGGTCGACCTTAAGTGATAACACCTTGCCTGAACCAAAGCGTAATTTAATGATGCAAAACTGGCATAAAGCGCCTCATGCACGTTATTGTCATCCGCGAGAAGAGCATCTATTACCACTGCATGTATGCTATGGCTTAGCTGGCAGAGCAAGTGATGAATATGAAAATGTTACTATTTTCAATAAGCAATCAAGCGCATTTGTATGGCGAAGGAAAGAGCAGGGTATTTAATATTTGAATCATTGATCTTCTGTGTAGAGTCAAATCGTGGCGGGCATTTTTTAATTTATTTATTCAGAATTGATACGACTGAGTGGATTCGAACCACAGACCTGTGGACCGGGTGATCAAGAGTAGGTAGTGCGCTAATCAACTGAGCTAAGGTTTACGAATTGAGGATGTTAGTGATTAAGATTGGTACGACTGAGTGGATTCGAACCGCTGACCTTTGGACCGGGTGATCAAGAGTAGGTAGTACGCTAATCAACTGAGCTAAATTGAGGATATTAGTGATAAAGATTGGTACGACTGAGTGGATTCGAACCACCGACCTTTGGACCGGGTTATCAAGAATGGGTAGTGCTCTAACCAGCTGAGTTGTAGTTTACTTAAGATTTATAAAGTAGGTTAGGCTGATTTTTGTTTTTACTTGAATTGGTACGACGGAGTGGATTCGAACCGCTGACCTGTGGACCGGGTGATCAAGAGTAGGTAGTGCGCTAATCAACTGAGCTAAGGTTTACGAATTGAGGATGTTAGTGATTAAGATTGGTACGACTGAGTGGATCCGAACCACTGACCTTTGGACCGGGTGAGCAAGAGTAGGTAGTGGGCTAATCAACTGAGCTAGGGTTTACGAATTGAGGATATTAGTGATTAAGATTGGTACGACTGAGTGGATTCGAACCACCGACCCCTACCATGTCAAGGTAGTGCTCTAACCAACTGAGCTACAGTCGTACAATATATTTTAATAGGACTTTTACTTAAATTTGGTACGACCGAGTGGATTCGAACTACTGGCCTCAGGACCGGGTGATCAAGAGTGGGTAGTGCTTTTTCTTACGATAGTACTTTTATTTAAAATTTACTTAAATTTGGTACGACCGAGTGGATTCGAACCACCGACCCCTACCATGTCAAGGTAGTGCTCTAACCAACTGAGCTACGGTCGTATCATAAATTTAAGTTGTGCTAATTGCTTAACAACGGTCGCTAATATATAGCGTGCGCTGAAGTGAATCAAGCGAGAAACGCTTTTTTTAGTTCGTTTGCCGTTTTTTTATTCATATTGGGCTGATTTCACACGTTTTATAAAATTTTTGCCACCAAATAACGTGTGTTTTGGTGGATTCTTTAAATGCTGTGAGTATATTACTTGGCTGTGCTGGGCTTAGTAATGCCGTTAGTTGCGGTTGTGTTGGGCTGGAGTCTTGCCATAATGCTTGATACAACGGCATTAGGCGCTCTAAAGCACCTGATAGTTGAGCCTGATAGGGTTGTAACTGCTGCAAGTAATATTTCTTGAATACGTTGCTGAGGATCTGTGCTTGGCGTTTATTTTTTAGCGGGTTGCATAGTGTGCTTAGCTCAATATTCGCTAAAAAGTTACTAGTACTATTATTTAGCTGTGTTTGTTGGCGTACTGCGCTTATTAAAGCTTGATTGAAGTTAAACTGGCGCAATTGCGCCAGTAGCGGATAGAGCGCTTTAGAGTCTATTTGTGCATATTGCTGCTGTATTATTTGCTGTTTTAAATTCACTAGGCTTTGCAGCGCAAGTTCGGTTTCTACAAGGCCGGCTAAGTTTGTATCAAGTGTATAGCCGGTTAGCTGCCATGTGCGTTTTAGTTCTGGGTCTTTATAAAGTAGCTGCTTGAACTGATCTAATAACTGTTGTTTTTTATTATGTAATTCGTTACTTATGGCTTGATAACTTTTTGAATCAGGTTCTAGACTATCTAAGCACTGTGGTGCAAATTGAATAAATTGAATCTGGTATATTAACTGGCTAGCAGGAGAGGCGAGTTTTCCTAGTTGACTATTATGTTCAGCAATAAGGGTATTGAGTTTACAGTGTGAAAGTTGTGCCAGTTGCAATATGCTCAACTGTTGTGCATTTTTTGGTTTATTGTTGCTAACAACTGATAGCGCAACATTGGTAAGTTTTGCTGTATCAGGAGTTGGCTTATCTAACGCATTAGCGAGCCGCTGCTGATATTCTAAATACACATCAGCGGGTTTATCTGTGCATGCACAAAGTAGCAGTAAACAGCACAGTAAACTACAAAGGTAACCAAACCGTGACGTTTGGTTACCTTGTTGGTGCGATTTTTTAAGCGCTTTTAAGTGGTTCATGTTTGAATCTATTCGCGACAGTGAGCATTAATAACACTGCGGCTACACTTAAGCCGACGATGATACCTACCCAAAAACCATGCGGGCCCATTGCTGGCACTATTAAATCGGTGCGTGCTAAAACAAAACCCAGTGAAAAACCAATCAACCAGTAAGATATAAAGGTTATATACGAAATCGGTGCTGTGTGTTTTAAACCCCTTAATATACCGTTGGCAGCTACTTGTAAGGAATCAGGTAGCTGATAAATACACGCTAGAATCATGATTGACGTTGCTAAGGCAATAACACGTGCATCATCTGTATAAAGTTGACTGATCACGTTTCGGCCAAAGAAGGTGATGGCAGCAAGTAGAATGGCAATGATCATGGCTAGAATATAGCTTGTTGAAATAGCTTTTTTAAGCTGCTCAAAATGATTTTGGCCGTATAAATTGCCAATCCGAATACTGATCGCAATAGATAAACTCAGTGGCATCATAAACAGCAAGGTTGTGACACTTGCAGCAATCTGATGGCCGGCTACCGCAACCGCACCTAAGTGCGCAATAAATAAAGGAATACAGGCAAATAAAGTGACTTCAAAAAATGTAGCAAGTGAGATTGGTATGCCCACCTTAGTAATTGCCCACATGGTTGGTAATTGCGGTGCTTGAAAGTTTGCTAATAATGTTTTGGCATCTACTTTTTTACTTAATTGGCAATAAATAACTTGTGCGATGGCCATAGCAGTAAATACTAATGCTGTGGCAATCCCACAGCCTGCACCACCGAGTGCGGGCATACCAAACATACCGTGAATAAACACATAGTTGGCTGGGATATTGATGGCTAAACCAATTAAGCTGATATAAAAAGCCGGCTTTGTCATCCCCATGCCTTCGGTAATATTACGATAAACACTGAACACTAAAAATCCAATAATGCCCCATTTTACAAAATGAATATAGTCATAGGCCATATTGGCGATAGCAGGGCTGGTATCGAGTTTGAGAATAATAATATCGGCAAAATAGGCAATAGATAAACCGATAACACTCAGTACACCAGCTAGGTACAAGCCTTGTTGAAAGTAATGGCTGATGCCGGTTTTATCGTTAGCGCCGGAAAATTGCGCAATTATGCCAGTCAGGGCTAATAATATGCCTTGCAGAGCCAACATGGCGGGGTTCCATACGCCGGTTGCAATTGACAATGCTGCTAAATCGGTAGGACTCACTTGTCCTGCCATGATGGTGTCGACCACTGACATTAAAACTAAGGTTACTTGTGCTAAAAAAACGGGGATTGCCAGAGAAACTAACCGTTTGGCTTCCCAACTACAAAAAGTCATATCACTTACTACGTAAACTGAAGAGGCAGATAGTGTAATCGATAAAGCACAGAATCAAAAATTATAGCGATGAGTCAATGTTATTGGTTACAGTAATAATAACGTGGATCGGGTAAACTAAAGCGTGAAATAATATGAATAGTATCTACTTTAGGTAATAAAAGGTGAATTGATTTATGTTTACAGGAATTGTGCAAACACAAGCGACGGTGATTTCAACTAACCAGCAGCAAGGTGTGATGCGTTTAGTGCTCGCTGTAGCAAAGCAATATGTTACAAAACTTGAGTTAGGCGCCAGCGTTGCCATTAATGGTTGCTGTTTAACGGTTGTTAAAGTAGATAATATCTCTGATCAACCGCTTGCTCAGGTTCACTATGATGTAATTGACGAAACATTACAGTTAACTAATTTAGGAAAGCTTATTGCTGGCAGTACCGTTAACTATGAGCGCTCTATGACTTTTGGTACTGAGTTAGGTGGGCATATTGTATCTGGTCACATTCACTGCACCGCCCAGATTGAAAATATTATTCATACACAAGATAATTGTAAAATACAGTTATGCTTACCAAGTCAATGGCAAAAGTATGTGATGTATAAAGGTTTTGTATCAGTCAATGGCGCTAGTCTCACGGTAGGTGAAACCGATGAGCAGGGCTTTTGGCTGCATTTGATCCCAGAGACGTTAGCTATTACCAATATTGGTAAGGCTGCAATTGGTGATGCGCTAAATATCGAGGTTGATCAACAAACTTATACCATCATCAATACGGTCGAAAATTACTTACGACAGCAGGCTTCGTAGTCAAATATAAATGCTAGGCTAAAATATTTGTTCGTCATCGCTATCAATATGTAACTCTACCTTACTATTTGCATAGTCAATATGCATATTAAAATGGATAGGGTTACAGCATGCTGCGCAATCTTCGAAGTAATCTTGATCGCCATCACTAGCATCAAGGGTAATATGAATATGATGGCCACAATGTGGGCAGCAGATCCGTTGTGATAGTTGGTTTTTCATAAATGATTCAACCTTACAAAGCAGAGCAATAAAAGGTAATTATTTATCGCTGCTGATAAATGGTTATGCACCCCATAATTGAACGCTAGCGCCTGTCATTGCTGGGGTTGTTCAACATTAGGCGATACCTAAATATAGTCTGCTTTATTCATTTATGACATCTATTTGACAATAAAAACGACCTTATTTCAGTAGTAGTTCTATTTGTTGTTTAGCTTCAGTAAGATAGTGGCCGGCAAAGATATTTGCATGATTTAAAATAGGGTAAAGCTGGTAAATTAACTTACGTTGCTCATAGCCATGTGTTAGTGGGTAATGCTTGTTATAGGCGATGTAAAAAGCGTCAGGTAAAGGAGCAAACAGCTCGCTCATGGCAATATCAACTTCCCGATCACCATAATAGCAACTCGGATCAAATACACTCGGTACTGATTGAATAAATCCCATGTTGCCACGCCAAAAATCGCCATGCAACAATGATGGCTTTACGGTATGACCATGTAGCATGTCTTTTATCAGTGCGACAAAGTAATCTTTGTCGACGAGATCAATGCCTTTTTCATGCAGTAATTGGAGCTGCCAGCCAATGCGCTCTTCGGCAAAAAATATATTCCATTTTTTATGCCAGCGATTGGGCTGAGTTGTTGGGCCAATAAAGTTATCCTGATCAAAACCAAACATGGCTTGGCGATGTTTCAGATGCAGGCTTGCAAGGTGGCCACCCATAATATGCCAGTTGGTATGAGGTTGTTGGTCAAGTTCAAGCCATTCTAAAACGATAAATGAAAACTCAATATTAGCACCTGTAGTGATACAATCTGGCACCATAAATAAGCTCTCTTTAGTGAGCAGTTGTAAATTGTGGGCTTCGTTTTCAAATCGCTCTAAGTCACTACGATGGGCTACTTTAACAAAATACTGGTGTATACCATCACTGAGTTGAAATAATTTATCGCTATTAGGGCTTTGCAGTTGGCGTTTTATAGTGTGTTTAAAGTCAAAATGCATTGCTTGGCTGATCTGTTCGTTAACCGTATTCCACATAGCATTGTTCGCCTTTTGTACAGATAATTAAACTATGGCAAAAAGTAGTTAAATAAACAAACTCTTGAGAGTAAAATTAATGTTTTATAAGCGCGCGCTTAGCTTTATGCAACAACCAAGTGGAGAGAATGATGAATAAAAGCCTTATTACCAATGTAATTGCCGGGATTTTAGTGGTGGCGGGTTTTCTATTTGACCAAGCAATTGTACTGTCAATCGGCTTATTTGCACTCTCAGGCGCAGTGACTAATTTACTCGCAGTGCATATGTTATTTGAAAAAGTACCTTTGTTATATGGTTCGGGCGTGATCCAGCTGAAGTTTGCAGGGTTTAAAGTGGCGATTAAAAATCTTATTTTAACCGAGTTCTTTTCAGAGCAAAAAATATCTCAATTGTTAGGCAACAAAAATATCAATGTTGATCTACAGCCAGTGATCAATGAAGTCGATTTAAATCCTGCTTTTGATAGCTTACTTGACGTTATTGAGCACTCCCAATTTGGTAGCATGTTAGCGATGTTTGGTGGTAGTACCGCGGTTGAGCCGATGCGCGAAGCATTTATTGACAAAATGCGTGGTTCATTACTTAATATGAGCGAAACCGATGAGTTTAAAAGCTTGGTGAATGAAAAATTAACGCAATCAGGACTCGCAAGTGATTCGTTGTTTAACACGGTTTCTGGCTTAGTTGATGAGCGTTTAGACGAGCTGACACCAAAAATGGTCAAAGATATTATACAAACCATGATCCGTGAGCATTTAGGCTGGTTAGTTGTATGGGGCGGGGTATTCGGTGGTTTGTTTGGCCTGATTGCTGCAATCATATAAATTAGTTTTTAAGCAGGCCAACGACTCGCCTGCTTAAATTTGATATTGCTTAGCCATACTACTTAGAACCGGCAACAACCATAATTGTTTGTTGGTCTAGTTTTGCTAAATCTTGAATTGAGGTACCCGTTGTCGTTTCAAGGTTTAGATATTTTGCCGTTTTATTAAAACCGTAAGTTCCCGCAAATTTTGCGATACTCATGTCGTTACAACGCAGTTTATCGGTTGTGGTTGTTTTGCTAATACGTAAGTCTCTCATCGTTGTATAAAGTTGCGAAGGCCTATTGGAGCTCACCGCCATGCATATTTGGGTACTTGGACTGTTATCAGCTGCAACAAATTGTGCAGCCTCAGTATTTGTTGCAGTAAGTGCTACAGAGCTTAAAAGTAATGTTGTACAAATCGTTGTTGATAAAGTATTCATCATCATTCTCCAGTGGTTTGGGTATGTCTGCTTGTTGATGAGTTAATTATCAGCTTTATTTTTAAATAAAGCTGTAAATGAAAATCGACAAGATGTAACACCGTGTGTGGATGTGTTTTATAATAATTAACTATCTGATAATAAATGATTTAATGTATGTATTTTGACATATTTCAAACAAATTATTTTTCACTTTTTTTATTGTTTTTGGTTGTTTTTCAATCTGCTTTCATAGGTTTTACATGCTATTTACTTTAGAGTCATTGTACTTTGTTGTGCAGCATTACTGACATATTTTTCAACCCTGTTATGATCGTCTTGATTATCAAAATACCTGTCTATTAGGAGACTCTGTGAGTAAAACATTGGCGAGTTATTATCAGCAAGCATACGCCTGTGAACAGCATAATTTTAACCGTTGCTTTTATTGTGGCTGTGAAGCGACTGAGCGCGATCATTGCCCGCCATTGCATATGCTACAAAGCATTATTGATTTAGGTGAAGAAGCTGAGTTTATTAGTATTCCAGCGTGCTATGAATGCTATGCAATATTGCACAACGAGCGCTTAATGACGATTGATGAACGCTTTACTAAGTTAAAAAACAAACTCGGTGCCAAATACGCTAAACCACTGCGGGTTTATAATATGTGGCATGAGAATGAACTTAGCGATATGAGTGATGAGTTTGCACATAGCATTAAAGCGGGTATGGCGTTAGGAAAAGAAGCCGCAGAGCGCTTGGCGTTTAGTGGTTTTAGTTATGCAACCGAAGAAGCCAAGGTCACAGTGCGAGAAAAAACGGCTGAGTTTGATGTTGAAGGCGCCATTTTTACTGATTTTAAAGAAGCTTTAAATTATTGTATTAGCGAATTAAAAGTACAAAAAAGTGATTTTTATAAAATTTTAGTAGAAGACTACCAAGGTGATTTTAATAAAGCCTTGAGTCAGTATCGTCATCGTCACGATAAAGTGACTGCCGCTAAAGATGGCGATTGCCTAATTAAGGATTTTTCAAAATTGCATAAACAAAATTCAGACTTCGTAACTCGAACTGTTAAGCACTTTATTAGTAAAGATCCAAGTTTGACAACAGAAGCTGCACTTGAGCAACTGTATAACAATTATATTAAGAAATAACATTCATCTTATATAAATGCAGCTCTAGCTGATTTTTTAGCTTTATGTTGTGTGTTTATATAAAGTAACAAAAAAACAACAACAGAGACTAATATGATGCAAAAATTTGCTCCTTCATTGTTGGTTGTTGCACTTGGTGTGGCGATTGCCGGCTGCCAAGACAACGGCCCACAAGACGACAAAGTAACAATCAATAAAAATCCATATCCAAGTACCTATAAGGTACTTAAATCAACCACGACGCTTATCACCAATGCAACAGTACTAACAGGTACAGGTGAGCGTTTAGAAGAAGCCGATGTATTACTTGTTGACGGAAAAGTGCAACAAGTCGGTAAAGATCTAACTGCACAAGCTGATTTGACTATTGATGCACAAGGTAAATGGGTTACACCTGGGCTCATTGATGTACATTCACATTTAGGAGCATACCCAAGCCCTTCTGTTGAATCTCATCAGGACGGCAATGAAATGACCAGCCCAAATACTGCCGAAGTGTGGGTTGAGCATTCAATTTGGCCGCAAGACCCTGGCTTTAACCGCGCGCGTGAAGGCGGTATTACCGCATTACAAATTTTACCCGGCTCAGCTAATTTATTTGGTGGTCGTGGGGTTACTTTAAAAAATGTTCCATCGCACACGATGCAGGGTATGAAGTTCCCTGACGCACCGTATGGTTTAAAAATGGCCTGTGGTGAAAACCCTAAGCGTGTTTACGGGCGTAAAGGGGTTTTACCATCAACACGAATGGGCAATATGGCTGGCTATCGCACTGCTTGGATTGGCGCCGCTGAATATAAACGCGCGTGGGATAAATACGATGCTGATTATGCAGCAGGTAAAAATCCAGAGGTGCCGCATCGTGATATTAAATACGATACATTGCGTGGTGTATTAGAAGGCGAAGTAATGATCCACAATCATTGTTACAAAGCAGAAGAAATGGCAATGATGATTGACCTTTCAAAAGAGTTTGGTTATCACGCGGGTACTTTCCATCACGGTATTGAAGCATACAAAATTGCTGATTTACTCGCTGAAAATGGCTCATGTGCTGCGCTTTGGCCTGATTGGTGGGGCTTTAAGATGGAAGCTTACGACATGGTACAAGAGAACGTAGCGATTGTTGATGCGGTTAAAAATTCTTGTGCTGTTGTTCATTCAGATTCTGACACCACAATCCAGCGCTTAAACCAAGAAGCCGGTAAAGTAATGTACCGCGCTAACGATAATGGGTTTAATATTTCAGAACAGCACGCAATTAAATGGATCACTTCGAATGCTGCAAAATCGCTAGGTATAGCTGATAAAACCGGTTCACTCGAAGCTGGCAAACAGGCTGATGTGGTAATTTGGAATCAAAGTCCGTTTAGTGTTTATGCTAAAGCTGAGCAAGTATTTGTTGATGGTGCGAAAGTGTATGATCGCTACGATGATACATTCCAAGCACAAAGCGATTTTATGTTAGGTCAAAAATAAGGAGTAACTAGGATGACAAAATTAACACATTCATTTTCACTCTCGCTAGTTGCTGCTGGTTTGTTAGCAAGTACTGCGGTGAACGCCCAATCAGTCGCGATCATCAACGCCACTGTTCATACCTCAACTGAGCAAGGTATTTTACAAGGCGCTAGCATCATCATGGATGAAGGCAAAATTATTGCTATTAATCCTGCAACAGTCGAAGCTGATACGATTATTGATGCCAAAGGGCAAATTGTTACAGCTGGCTTTATTGGCAGCATGAATCAGTTAGGTCTAGTTGAAGTGGGCGCTGTTGCTGGCTCTCGCGATGCTGGCGATGATAAAGCGGGGATCGATTTTGATCCAAGCCTAGCATTTAATGCTCACTCAAGCTTGATCCCGTATGCACGTAAAGGTGGCATTACCCGTGATGTGATCACCCCACATGGCGGAGAAAGTATTTTTGCAGGCCTTGCCAGCGTAGTTGATTTAAGCGGTGAGTTTGACAGTGTTAAGCAAACGCAAGTCGCGCTGGTAGTTAATTTAGGTGAGAAAAGCAAAGGCTCGCGCGCAATGTCGCTGAAAAACTTGATTGATAAGTTAGCAGCACATCAACAAAAAGCCAGCAAAAAAGATAAAAAAGACGATGCTGTACCAAGCACTGAAGATAAAGTGCTCGATAAAGTATTAGCGGGTGAAATGCCACTATTAGTAACGGCTTCTCGCGCCGCAGATATTATTGAGCTAATCAAAGTAAAACAACAGTTTTCACTTAATTTAGTGATTGCAGGCGCACAAGATGCCGTGGTTGTGAAAGAGCAATTAGCGCAAGCAAATGTTCCAGTCATTGTAAGTTCTATGGAGAGCTTGCCAGGCAGTTTTGATTCGCTACATGCGAGTTTAGATAATGCAGGCAAACTCGAAAAAGCAGGCGTAAAGGTGTTGTTGTCGATCGCAGGCGATGCCAGTCACAATGTTTATCAATTGCGTTTTGACGCGGGTAATGCGGTTTCTTATGGCATGACACAAGCGGGTGCATTAAAAGCGATAACAGCGAATGTTGCTGATGTATTTGGAATTAATGCCGGTAGTGTGGCGGTAGGTAAAGCTGCTGACTTAGTGATGTGGAACGATGACCCATTTGATTTTACTAGTCACGTAACTAAAATGTTTATTAACGGCGAAGAAGTTTCAACTGAAGCACGCCAAGATAAACTCCGTAAGCGTTATACTACTGACTCAGATATGCCTCGCGCATATACTAAGTAACTACGTTCAGCTTAGTAACTTGAACAATTTAAAGGCTGCATTTGCGGCCTTTTTGCTTTTTGTATCAGTGAAAAATAAAACATTATTTAAAAACCACAAAAAAGGCGCTCACTTTAACAGTGAGCGCCTTTTAAATTTAAATCGATACTTATACTAGTTTAGCTAAGATATCGTTAAATGTTGTGCTAGGGCGCATTGCTTTAAATGCTGCATCATCATTTGGTTGGAAATAACCACCGATGTTTACAGCTGGGCCTTGTGCATCGTTAAGTTCGTTAACGATTTGTTCTTTGTTGGTTTCTAAATCACTGGCGATTTGTGTGAACTGTGCTTTAAGTTCACTGTCATCGTTTTGCTTGGCAAGTTCTTGCGCCCAGAATAAAGATAGGAAGAAGTGAGAACCACGGTTATCAATTTCTTTCACTTTACGAGACGGTGATTTGTTTTCAGCAAGGAAAGTACCGGTTGCTTTATCAAGGGTATCAGCTAGCACTTGTGCTTTGTTGTTACCAGTATTGACAGCTAGGTGCTCAAGTGATGCCGCAAGTGCTAAAAACTCACCTAACGAATCCCAACGTAAGTGGTTTTCTTTTTCGAATTGTTGAACGTGCTTCGGTGCTGAACCACCCGCGCCAGTTTCAAATAAACCGCCGCCATTCATAAGTGGTACGATTGAAAGCATTTTTGCACTCGTACCAAGCTCAAGAATTGGGAATAAATCAGTTAGGTAATCACGTAATACGTTACCTGTTACTGAAATAGTATCTAGGCCATCTTTAATGCGTGCAAGAGAGAATAAGGTTGCTTCAAGTGGTGCAAGTATTTGAATATCAAGGCCCGATGTATCGTGGTCTGGCAAGTATGCGTTAACTTTCTTGATTAACTGTGCATCGTGCGCACGGTTTTCGTCAAGCCAGAAAATAGCAGGGTTACCGGTAGCGCGTGCACGGTTTACAGCTAATTTTACCCAATCTTGAATTGGTGCATCTTTAACTTGGCACATGCGCCATACATCGCCTTGCTCAACAGTGTGTTGTAGCAATACGTTGTCAGCACTATCAACAACACGGATCACACCATTTGCTGGTGCTTCAAAGGTTTTGTCGTGTGAACCATATTCTTCAGCTTTTTGTGCCATTAGGCCAACGTTAGGAACGCTACCCATAGTGGTTGGATCAAATGCACCGTGTTCTTTACAGAAATCAATTGTTGCTTGATAAACACCAGAGTAACAACGATCAGGAATGACAAAGCTAGTATCTTGCAATTTACCTTCACTGTTCCACATTTGACCACTTGAACGAATTGCAGCAGGCATAGACGCATCGATGATCACATCACTTGGTACGTGTAAGTTAGTGATACCACGATCAGAATCAACCATCGCAATTGCAGGGCGTGTAGCGTATACAGCGTCAATATCAGCTTCGATTTCAGCGCGTTTAGCATCGTCTAATGTTTGGATTTTAGCGTAAACATCACCAAGACCATTATTAACATCAACACCTAGCTCAGCAAATAAAGCGCCGTGCTTAGCAAAAACGTCTTTATAGAATACTTTTACCGCATGACCAAAGATGATTGGATCAGATACTTTCATCATGGTTGCTTTCATATGTAATGAAAACAGAATGCCTTTTTCTTTTGCAGCATCGATTTCAGCCGCTAAGAAAGCTTGTAGTTTCGTAATACTGATTGAAGATGCGTCAATCACTTCACCAGCAAGTAATGGCGTGCTTGCTTTAAGAACAGATACGTCGCCATTTTCAGCAACGTGCTCAATACGTACATCAGTAGCAGTATCAAGCGTTACTGATTGCTCAGAGCCAAAGAAATCGCCTTCGCTCATGCTCGCAACATTTGAAGCAGAATCTTTGCTCCACGCACCCATTGAATGTGGGTTGTTACGTGCATATTCTTTTACAGAGCCAGGAGCACGACGATCAGAGTTACCTTCACGTAATACTGGGTTTACAGCACTACCTTTGATTTTGTCGTAAGTTGCTTGAATTGCTTTTTCTTCATCTGTTTTAGGTTCTGCAGGGTAGTCTGGCAGTGCGTAACCTTTTGCTTGTAATTCTTTGATAACAGCACGTAATTGTGGAACTGATGCACTGATATTTGGTAATTTAATGATGTTTGCTTCAGGTTTTTTAGCCAGCTCGCCTAATTCAGCAAGCGCATCACCAATACGTTGTTCTTCAGTTAAATACTCAGAGAAGTTAGCAATAACACGACCCGCTAAAGAGATGTCACGTGTTTCAACTTCAACGCCTGCGGCATTAGTGTATGCTTGGATGATCGGCAGCAAAGAGTATGTTGCTAGTGCCGGAGCTTCGTCTGTTTTAGTGTAGATAATTTTTGATGTCATCATCATTCCTAGATAGTAGGCGTAAGAGCCATATTCAACAATGCAAAGAAATATCATCGCCATCATGCGTGCACGACGTGACAATGATCAGTCAGTTAGGTGTTAATACTGTTGATTAAATAATCACACCTGACGAACTGTATTTAATTTTATGTTATTTATAAACTAAGTAAATTAGCCATTAGCCTAATTATTAGTGTTTAAAGGGCCTTTTGAGGCTGCTTTTAAGCACCTAAGAGTGTAACAAGCTTGGCAACAAAGGGCTAATAACAAATATAACATGGGGGTATTAAAAAAGAATTTCAAGAGGAAGGACAGTTTTTGTTCATTCTGTACGTTTAATTTCTAATAGATTAGAAATGCCAGCTTTGAATCTGAATGTAAAATTTAATTGAGATTAAATAGTTTAGAGGAATTAAGCGAGGATCTTTACAGGTCGCTCGCTTTAGTCGAACGTCTAAACAACTACACTAACTCTTCGTTAGGCGCTATATTAGTCGCATGCATGCCTTTAGGGCCTTGCTGCAATTCGAATGTTACATCTTGACCAGCTTTAAGTGTTTTATAACCGTCCATTACAATCGTTGAGTAATGGGCGAATATATCATTCTCGCAGCCGTCTTCTACGATGAAACCAAAACCTTTGGCATTATTGAACCATTTGACTTTACCACAAGCCATACTTCTACATCCTTCTATAAGTTGACTAATTTAGTTATTCTAAACCGTATAGTTTGATAGACTGACTAAGGTTTAATCAATCTACAACTGACTGTAGTTTATTTCGCCGATCAGTCAAGTGTTTTAAACTATTTTTTTAACATTTAATTTATTTTTTATTCAAGTTTGCTTGAGTTCCAAAGACAAGACTATATTTAATTATGAGTGGCATGAAAGATTCAGGTGTTTTAGATACGGTTCGCGATAGTGAGAAGCAAAAACTGCAACCACCGCGAAAATACAAAGTCATTTTAAATAATGATGATTACACGCCAATGGACTTTGTGATAGAAGTACTAACGACGTTTTTTAATATGGATAGCGATAGAGCAACAGATGTGATGCTGCAAGTTCATCAAAATGGTCGCGCAATTTGCGGTGTTTATACCGCAGATGTAGCGTATACCAAAGTTGAACAAGTTAACCGTTATGCACGAGATAACGAGCATCCACTGCTATGTAGTTGTGAGCAGGAATAATACCAAGGTAGGGTGATCAAAATACCCATCACAACGGTATAAAAATATTATCTCAGTAAGGGGTTGCTAATGCTAAACAAAGATTTAGAACTAACTTTAAACGCGGCGTTTCGCGAAGCGCGTACACGTCGCCATGAATTTATGACTGTAGAGCACCTATTACTTGCCCTACTTGATAATCCATCGGCTGGAGAAGCGCTACACGCCTGCGGGATTGATATGGCAGCATTAAAAGCTGAGCTATCAGAGTTTATTAATGAGACCACTCCAGTCATTCCTGATTTAGAAGAAGAACGTGAAACTCAACCAACACTTGGTTTTCAGCGGGTATTGCAACGCGCAGTATTTCATGTGCAATCATCGGGTAAAAACGAAGTAACAGGCGTCAATGTGCTGGTTGCCATTTTTTCAGAACAAGAAAGCCAAGCGGTTTACTTGCTGAAAAAAGCTGATATCTCGCGACTAGATATTGTGAACTTTATATCTCATGGTATCTCTAAAGCAGACGATGACATGGGCGGTGAAGATGCTGATGACATCCATGAAGAAGTACAAGCCGTTCAAGGCGAAGAGCCAAGTAAATTAGAAAACTTCACGTCTAATTTGAATGTACTCGCCCGTGAAGGGAATATCGACCCATTGGTGGGCCGTGATAGTGAAGTAGAGCGCACGGTACAAGTACTGTGTCGTCGTAAAAAGAATAATCCGTTATTAGTTGGCGAAGCTGGGGTAGGTAAAACTGCTATTGCTGAAGGTCTAGCGTATCGCATAGTGCATGAACAAGTACCCGAAGTGATTGCCGATGCTGTGGTGTACTCGTTAGATATGGGGGCATTACTTGCAGGTACTAAATACCGCGGTGATTTTGAAAAGCGCTTTAAAGCATTACTAAAAGAGCTTCAGGCGAAACCTGGCGCTATTTTGTTTATTGATGAGATCCATACCATAATTGGTGCCGGCGCAGCCTCTGGTGGCGTTATGGACGCATCTAACCTGCTTAAACCACTGCTTTCGAGCGGTAAGTTACGTTGTATGGGCTCAACTACCTATAACGAGTATAAAAATATCTTTGAAAAAGACCGTGCGTTAGTGCGCCGTTTTCAGAAAATTGATGTACTTGAACCAAGTGTCGCTGATACCACTAAGATACTTAATGGTTTAAAAGAACGTTACGAAGAGCATCATGGCATTCGCTATACGCAAAAAGCGTTAAAAGCGGCGGCAGAGCTCAGTGCTAAGTACATTAATGAGCGTCACTTACCTGATAAAGCCATTGATGTTATTGATGAAGCGGGTGCTAGCCAACGATTACAACCGATCTCTAAACGCAAAAAAACCATTGGTGTGGCAGATATCGAATTGATCGTGGCAAAAATGGCGCGTATTCCGCAGCAAAGTGTGTCATCAAGCGATAAAGAGACTCTTAAAAATCTTGATCGTAACTTGAAGATGTTGGTATTTGGCCAAGATCAATCAATCGATGCACTAACCTCGGCCATTCGCTTATCACGTTCAGGCTTATCAAATGAAGATAAACCAGTCGGTTCGTTCTTGTTTGCAGGACCAACGGGTGTAGGTAAAACGGAGGTAACTAAACAGCTTGCAAAATGTATGGGTGTTGAGTTTATCCGTTTTGATATGTCTGAGTATGTTGAGCGCCACGCGGTAAGCCGTTTAATTGGTGCGCCTCCAGGCTACGTTGGTTTTGAACAAGGTGGTTTGTTAACTGAGGCTGTGATTAAAAATCCACATTCGGTTGTCTTACTGGATGAGATTGAGAAAGCTCACTCAGATATTTACAATATCTTACTGCAAGTGATGGATCATGGCACGCTGACAGATAATAACGGCCGTAAAGCTGACTTTAGAAATGTTGTGGTGGTGATGACTACCAATGCGGGCGTACAAGAAACAGTACGTAAATCAATAGGCTTTACTGATCAAGATCATTCTCATGATGCGATGAGCGAAATCAATAAAGTATTTTCGCCAGAATTTAGAAACCGCCTAGATAACATCATTTGGTTTAACCACCTTGATCGTGATGTAACTTTACTGGTTGTTGATAAATTTATTGTTGAGTTACAAGCGCAGCTGGATAAAAAGTCAGTTAATCTTGAGCTTACTAATAAAGCGCGGGAATGGTTGGCAGATAAAGGCTACGATAAAGCTATGGGCGCACGTCCAATGGGCCGCGTGATCCAAGAGCAATTGAAAAAGCCGCTGGCAAACGAGATCTTATTTGGGCAACTTATCGACGGTGGCACAGTGAAAGTGTCTATCAAAGATAAAAAATTGCGTTTTGATTATGAAACGAATTTAACACCTGCATAATTGCAGCGTTAAATAGAAAACAAAAAGCCCAGCAATTGCTGGGCTTTTTGTTTATTAAATGTAATTGTTAGTTTAGCTATCAATTACATTTAATAAACGCTTCAAGCTAATGTAGAAAGTAACTAAGTTACTCAGACAACTTAGCTAAAAACTTGATATTTCGTTAACGCACTAACTTAGCGAGCACGGAATACGATGCGACCTTTTGATAAATCGTATGGGGTCATTTCTACGGTAACTTTATCGCCGGTTAAAATGCGGATATAGTTTTTACGCATTTTACCTGAAATGTGAGCCACAACTACGTGACCATTTTCAAGCTCAACTCGGAACATTGTATTTGGTAAAGTATCAAGGACCGTCCCTTGCATTTCGATTACGTCTTCTTTCGCCATGTTTAGCGTAACACCTCTTTAATAGTTAAACGATGCAGATTCTGCCGAAAATACACCAATAAGTAAAGCCGCAGTAGGCATTTTTGTAAATTAAATAGCCAGCCACTGGTCTGCAACCCTATTTTGGGCAGGTAAAAATTGGGTTTTGTAACGCATTTTTGCACATTCATCAATTTGATAACCTAAATAGACAAATTCTTTATCGTATTGTTTGGCGAATTTGAGCTGCTCTAAAATCATAATTGTGCCCACACTGAAGTGCTCATAATCAGGATCAAAAAAAGTGTAAATAGCAGAAACAGCGTTGTGCATACAATCAGTTACCGCCACTGCAACCAGTTTCTCTTGGTCCCATAATTCAATAAAAGTAATTGGTAACCAGTGACAAAATATAAAGCTGTTAAACTGACTTTGTTCTGGTGGGTACATAGAACCGTCTTGGTGACGCTCGGTAATGTATTTACTGTATAACGGAAAGTATTCAGGGCGTTGTTGGTCTGAGTATTTCACGCAAAAGGCATTTTTTGCTTTATTAAGTTTACGTTTTTGTGATTTTGTCGGTAAAAATGCCTTAGCTAATACACGCACAGACTTACATGCGCTGCAAACAGGGCAGTGTGGTCGGTAAATTTGGTCACCACTACGGCGAAAACCGAGGGCCAGTAATTGCTCAAATTTGCCCGGGGTATAACAACTTGGATCCAAAATGACTAATAATTGCTCTTGGCGATCGGCTAGGTAGCTACAATCAAATTGTTGGCTTAAACCTAAACGAGCAGGTAAGTGTTCAGTCATAAATAGCGATAAGCTCCTTAGGTTGCCACATTGTTGTTGGAATAATAAACTCTTCTGCTTGTTTTAGTTTAGTTAAAAATTCTGAGCGCGGTAGCACTTTTTCACCTAAAGTGACTAAATAAGGATTCTCAAGCTGACAGTCAATAAAATGCGCATGGTGACGTTTCAACCAATTGACCAATGCCCACATGGCTAATTTTGAACAATTAGCTTGATGATGGAACATTGATTCGCCGCAAAATACGCCATGCTGCATAATACCGTACAAGCCACCAACAAGTTTGTCGTCTGACCAGATTTCTAAACTATGCGCTAAGCCTGCTTTATGTGCATCTTTATAAGCGTTGAGCATTTTTTTTGTGATCCAGGTGCCATCGGTTTCTAATCGTTGTTGGCGACAGGCTTCAATCACCTGAGTAAATTCGGTATTAATAGTCACTTTAACCGGATTTTTTTTCAGATGCTTGCGTAAGCTTCGGCTAATATGAAATTCATCGAGTTCAATGATGCCGCGCATACTTGGCGACCACCACATAATTGGCTCGTATTCACTAAACCATGGAAAAATACCGTAGCGATAGGCATTTTTTAATCGCGTTACAGATAAGCATCCACCAATGGCAAGTAAACCATCTGGATCATCTAATGCATGGGTGGGATCAGGAAAAGCAAAGTGGCTTTTAGCGAGTTGATAAAGTTGTTTAGTCATAACACCGATTGAATAACTGAATGGTCAAGATAAAGTGTAACCTGTTGCTTTAAATTCACAAACCACAAATTATTGTGTTATCCATCCCCTCGTACAGCGCTTACTTATGATAGGCAAATTGTAGGCATAAAAAAAGCGCGTTAAAAAACGCGCTTAATTGAACCATTAACTAATCGAATTAGCTAACCACTTTTACGGGTACTGCTTGACCTGCGTTGAACTTAGTTGTCATCGCTTCTTCAACAGGTACAAACGATGTAAGGTCAATACCTTCAACTGCAGACTTATACTCTTCGATAGTCGGGAAACGACCAAGAACAGAAGAAAGTACTACAACTGGCGTTGAACCCAGTAGTGACTCACCTTTTTTCTCAGATGTATCAGCTACTACACGGCCTTGGAACAGACGTGTTGACGTTGCGATAACAGTGTCACCAGGTTCAGCTTTTTCTTGGTTACCCATACATAGGTTACAACCAGGGCGTTCTAGGTATAAGATATTTTCATACTTAGTACGTGCAGCCGTTTTTGGTTTTGCATCGTCAAATTCAAACCCTGCGTATTTAGCAAGGATATCCCAATCGCCTTCCGCTTTAAGCTCATCAACAATGTTATATGTTGGTGGCGCAACGACCAATGGCGCTTTGAATGAGATAGAACCGTTTTTCTTCTCAAGGTTACGTAGCATGTGAGCAATAATTTTCATATCGCCTTTATGAACCATACACGAACCAACAAAAGCTAAATCAACAGGCTTGTCGTTGTAAAAAGAAACAGGGCGGATCACATCGTGAGTATAACGCTTAGAAACATCATCGTTATTTACATCTGGATCGGCAATCATTGGCTCAACGATTTGGTCTAAATCAACCACAACTTCTGCGTGGTATTTAGCATTATCGTCTGGAGAAAGTGCTGGCTCTTCACCAGATTGAATACCTGCAATACGCTTGTCGGCTAAGTCGATTAGACCTTGTAGCGTTTGCGCCTCGTTATCCATCCCTTTGTTGATCATGATCTGGATACGTGACTTAGCAAGTTCAATTGACTTAATTAACGTTTCATCATTTGAAATACAGATTGATGCTTTCGCTTTCATCTCTGCAGTCCAGTCAGTGAAGGTAAACGCTTGGTCAGCCATAAGAGTACCAATATGCACTTCAATGATGCGACCTTGGAACACGTTTTCGCCACCAAATTGCTTAAGCATTTGCGCTTGCGTTGCATGTACAACGTCGCGGAAATCCATGTGCTTAGCCATTTTGCCTTTAAACGTAACTTTAACTGAATCAGGAATTGGCATCGCTGATTCACCCGTTGCAAGTGCAACAGCAACCGTACCCGAGTCGGCACCAAAGGCAACACCTTTAGACATACGTGTATGCGAGTCACCACCGATGATGATTGCGCGGTCATCAATAGTAATGTCGTTCAATACTTTGTGAATAACGTCAGTCATTGCATGATAAACGCCTTTCGGGTCACGTGCAGTGATCAAACCAAACTTATTCATGAACGCCATTAGTTTAGGAATGTTTGCTTGCGCTTTGCTATCCCATACAGATGCAGTGTGACAACCAGACTGATATGCACCATCAACAAGAGGTGAAATCGTAGAAGCAGCCATGGCTTCTAATTCTTGTGCTGTCATTGGGCCGGTTGTATCTTGCGAACCAACGATGTTCACTTTAACGCGAACATTTGAGCCTGCATGAAGTGGTGTATCAGATAGTACACCTACTGCATTACGGTTAAAGATTTTTTCAACCGCTGTTAAGCCTTGGCCTTCATGTGAAATTTCTTTTGAAGGTGCATACACAAGTGGAGTTTCAATGCCGAGTGTTTCAGCAGCAAACGTTTGTAGTTTTTTACCGAATACAACAGCGTAAGAACCACCGGCTCTCATGAATTCAACTTTTTGCGGTGTGAATGCTGACGAAATATCAACAAGTTCTTTATCACCGTTATAAAGCTTTTTCTCTTTAGTATTGATTGTTAACACAGTACCGGTAGCAACAGAGTACGCTTCTTCAAGCACTGCATCACCATTGTCATCAGTCACTGTATTGCCGTTTGCGTCTACTTTTTTAACCCAGTTTTTAAGGTCAAGACCAATACCGCCAGTTACATCAACGGTTGTTAAGAAGATTGGCGCAATACCATTAGTACCTGCAACAACAGGGGCAATGTTGATGAAAGGAACGTATGGGCTTGCTTGTTTACCCGCCCAAAGTGCTACGTTATTCACACCAGACATACGAGATGAACCAACGCCCATCGTGCCTTTTTCAGCAATAAGCATTACTTTAGCGTTAGGGTGTTTCTTTTGAAGTGCAACAATTTCTTGCTGTGCTTCTTCAGTGATCATGCATTTACCGTGTAATTCACGGTCAGCACGTGAATGTGCTTGGTTACCTGGAGATAGTAAATCAGTTGAGATGTCGCCTTCACCGGCAATATAGGTTACTACATCGATTTTTTCTTCGATGTCAGGTAATTTTGTGAAGAATTCAGCTTGTGCGAAACTCTCTAGTAACTCTTTAGCAATAGCATTGCCTGCTTCGTATGCCGCTTTTATGCGCGCCATATCTGCATCGTATAAGAATACTTGAGTCTTAAGTACTTCAGCCGCTTGTGCTGCGATTGTTGCGTCATCAGCAAATACTAAATCAATTAGCATTTCAATTGACGGGCCGCCTTTCATGTGTGAAAGCAGTTCAAATGCGAATTCTGGAGTGATCTCTGCAACTTGCTCTTCACCCAAAATAATTTCTTTTAGAAACTGTGCTTTAACGCCCGCAGCACTGGTTGTTCCTGGTAATGTATTAAAAATAAAGAAATGCAGTGAATCTTTACGGTGCTCGTTATTAGTATCTTTAATTTGATTAATGATTTCTGATACTAGTTCAGCGCTATCGATTGGTTGTGGGTTTAATCCAAGCTCCGTTTTACGGGTTTGGATTTCTTCCATATATTTTGTATACAAACTCATAGAAAACTCTCGGTATTTTACTTGATATGAAGTTAAGCATTTTAACTGATTTTACAGTCTCTAGTAATGCCTAAATGAATAAAGCTTTTCTGCCTAACTATAATTATAGCTAGTTTTACTTACTATACTTTGACGATATTCATTGCTCGAACTTAGATCCTATCGCACCTAAGCCATTAATTGTATAAATATGATTGATTCCGAGTATAAGTGTGGTGAATGTTGATGCGACTGCAATGAGTACTTTTCGGTGTTGGATGAGCCTTTATAATTTTGTGCCACAAGAAAAGGGCTGAAAATTCAGCCCTTACTATATGTTGTGTAAACTTATAGGTTATCTAAGAAACGCTCAGCATCAAGTGCTGCCATACAGCCAGTACCAGCAGAAGTGATTGCTTGACGGTAGATATGATCAGACACATCACCTGCAGCAAAAACACCTGGTACACTTGTTTGTGTTGCATTGCCGTTTAGGCCTGACTCAACCACTAAGTAGCCGTCTTTCATTTCAAGTTGGCCAACAAACATATCAGTATTTGGTTTATGACCAATTGCAATAAATACGCCCGCTAAATCAATTTCTTCAGTGGCTTCTGAGTTTGCATCCTTGATACGAACACCGGTAACACCCATTTGGTCGCCCAGTACTTCATCAAGCGTACGGTTATAATGCATGACTACGTTACCGTTTGCTGCTTTTTCAGCGAGGCGATCGGCTAAGATTTTTTCACTGCGGAAGCTATCACGACGGTGAATTACATGTACTTCATCAGCAATGTTCGATAAATAAAGCGCTTCTTCAACCGCAGTATTACCACCACCAACAACCGCAACTTTTTGACCTTTATAGAAAAAACCATCACAGGTTGCACAGGCAGACACACCACGGCCTTGGAAGTTAGTTTCAGACTCTAGGCCCAAGTACTTAGCAGATGCACCCGTTGCAATGATCAGCGCATCACACGTGTAAGTACCTTGGTCGCCAGTTAGCGTGAAAGGGCGCTTAGTTACATCAACAGTGTGAATGTGATCAAAGACAATTTCAGTTTCAAAACGCTCGGCATGCTCTTTCATACGATCCATTAATGCAGGACCTGTTAAACCGTGAGCATCGCCCGGCCAGTTTTCAACTTCAGTCGTTGTTGTAAGTTGACCGCCTTGTTGCATACCGGTGATCAATACCGGGTTTAAATTTGCGCGTGCTGCGTAAACTGCTGCAGTGTAACCCGCAGGTCCAGATCCTAAAATTAGCAACTTACAATGTTTTACTTCACTCATGTTTTTATATCCTAAACGTTTAATAGCGTATTAATGCGCTCGATTTTAAGAGAAACAAGAGGGAAGTAAATAAAAGCGGCGATTATTTTTTTTTCTAAATCACAAAGCTGTCAAATATTGTGTACTAGAATCATGATAAGTGTACGATTTGTATGATATCTGAGCTATTAATTCAGTATTAACTCAGCATGCGACGTTAATTCATGACCAAGCTGTGTTTTTTTGATATGTTTTAACTAATTTTGATTTGTGACCCTGATTAAGGGTGACCTAAGTGAATAGGCAATTATGTTATTTTGGCAGGAAAAACCCGCGTACGGGTTGACTTCAAAAGACGTTAACGTCTTAACCAATGCACAAGAATATCGCACGCATTTACTAGCACTGATTGCGCAGGCAAAAACACGTATTTATATTACGACACTTTATCTGCAAGATGATGAAGCAGGGCGTGAAGTGTTAGCAGCGTTACATCAGGCTTCATTAGCAAACCCCGCATTAGATGTAAAAGTGTTGGTTGACTTTCATCGTGCCCAACGCGGTTTAATTGGTGCGGCAAAGTCAGATGGTAACGCCAGTTTATATTGTGAATATCAAGAAAAATATCAATCAAATGTACAAATTTTTGGCGTACCAGTAAAAGCAAAAGAACTTTTTGGGGTGCTGCATTTAAAAGGTTTTGTAATTGATGATACGCTGCTTTACAGCGGTGCGAGTTTAAATAATGTGTATTTGCAGTATCAAGAGCGCTACCGGTTAGATCGCTATTTTTTAGTCGAGCAGGCCTCACTATGTGATTCTGTGATTGACTTTATTGAACATGAATTGTTGAGTTCTGAAGCCGTTCCACGTATTGATGTGCGGCCTTTAACAAAGTTTAATGATATTAAAATCGCACAAAAACAATTGATGCGTTCATTAAAGCAAGCTAACTACGCTCACAGTGTGGAGCAAAATGAGCAAGCACTTGGCGTGCGACTATTTTTAGGACTGGGACGACGTAATAACGAGCTTAATCGTGTGATCAAATCCTTATTTGATGCCACCGAGCAAGAGTTAGTGCTGTATACCCCATACTTTAATTTTCCTGCACCGTTAATGCGTTCCTTGCGCCGCTTACTAAAACAGGGCAAGCAAGTAACAATCGTAGTAGGCGATAAAACGGCGAATGATTTTTACCTGCCACCAAGTGAACCATTTAGTAAAATAGGTGCTTTGCCATACTTGTATGAAACGATTTTGCATAAATTTTTAAAATCGCAAAAGCGCCATATTATTAACGGTAATTTAAATGTGTATTTGTGGCAGCATGAAAGTAACTCATTTCATTTGAAAGGTATTTGTGCTGATCGTAAATATCATTTATTGAGTGGTCATAATTTAAATCCTCGTGCCTGGGGATTAGATATCGAAAATGGCATTTTATTAGAAGATCCTGAGCAAAGTCTCATGCCAGCAATCGACAATGAAAGAGCCGAGATATTACAACACTGTCGTCGTTTAAACGGTGCCGAAGATTTAGAAACCATGGACGATTACCCGCCAGCGGTTAAAAAACTGCTGGGGCAAGCTAAGCGTGTCAAAGTTGATTTTATTATTAAGCGTTTTATTTAACGCAAAGTTAGAGACTAAAATGTAAGTACTATAAAAGCAGCGGTTACGCTGCTTTTTGTTGATTTAGCCTCGGAGCTGTTGCCCAACTCCGCTACAATATTTTTGCAAAACTGATGATGGTTATTTTAATATTCAAAGGAACTAACAATGCTTATTAAATCCGCCGAGCAAAAAGATTACGCCTCTTTAATTGAGATCTGGGAAGCTTGCGTTTCTCATACCCATGACTTTTTAACCCAACAACACATAGATGAACTGAAACCATTGATTTTGACACATTATTTTGATGCTGTTAGTCTTTTTTGTTGTAAAGACAACAGTGGAAAAATAATTGGGTTTATTGGCGTTGCTGGCGGCAATATTGAAATGCTGTTTGTTGAGCCGACTTTCTTTGCGAAGGGGGTTGGCACGTTCTTAATTAATTACGCGATTGATAATTTAGCGGCAACTCATGTTGATGTTAACGAGCAAAACCCTAAAGCCCATGGTTTTTATTTAAGTAGAGGGTTTGAGCAAATAGGGCGCTCTGAATTAGATGGTCAAGGAAAGCCGTTTCCGCTGCTACATATGCGTTTAGCAAAAGTAGTTGAGGCTGACTAAATGGAACTGGTGATTTCAGATTCAATAACTTTAAAGCCATTAGATATTAGTCACGCAGTTGAACTTTACCAAGTTATCGCCGATAGTCGGGAAAATCTGAGTCAATTTTTACCTTGGGTGGATTACGTAATAGATGTTAATTCAACTAAACGTTATATATATGAACGACTACACAGCGGTAAAGCAGGTTCTCAGTGGTTTGCGGTATATATAGAGGATCGCTTAAGCGGTGTATTTGGTATTAAACACATTGATCCTGACAGTAAGGATGCTGAATGCGGTTATTGGTTAGCTGATTTTGCACGCGGGCAAAGAGCCATGAATCAAGTGCTTACTAAAATAGTGCCTTATATAAAAAATAATAGTCATGCAAAAGTGATTGAGTTTTGTTGTTTAGAGGAAAACTTAGCGAGTATAAAGGTTGTGCAACGCGCAGGCGCACAATTTAAATATTATCAAAAAGAGACATCAATCTTCCTTGCTAATCAGCAACAGCAGCGTTTAGGTGTTTATGAAATAAAGCTAACGTGATCTGTGTTCATGGAAAGTAAAAAAAGCGCAATACAATTAATATCGCGCTTTATTATTCTCGCTAACTCGCTAACTCGCTAACTCGCTAAAACGTCCACTCAACATGAAATTGCGGTACCGACTCAGTGGTATCGGTCCCTAGCTTGTTGTGCCAATATTGCCACTCAAGGCCAAGTAGTAAGGTGTTTTCTTTCATGCTGATGGCATTACCCAAGTCCCAAGTAATGATAGGCTGCGCTAAGATCCACTCCTTAACATCTTCACCAAATTCATTTTCGCGCTCAGCAATATATTCAACATGGCCAGTTATATTAAATTTTTGTGAACCAATCGAAAACGGGTAACCCCATGCAACATCTAGCATCCAGCTGTTAGTTTCAATAGGCGCGCCGCCACGCGCAACACCCTCGTTATCATCTATATAGGCCGTAACTAGGGTTGATAAAAAACTAAATCCTGGCGCTTGCCAATTTACTTTAACACCGGGTAAATACTTCAATACCTTAGCATCACCTGCGGCGTTAAAGCCCGCTGTTAATCCAACGTCAGCAATAGCGCCAAACGAAAAGTCATTACCGGTTATTTTAGAAAGGCTAAAAGTTGAATACCATTCGCCATAAAAGTCACGGTCTTGATAGCCATCATCAACATTATCATTAATGTAATCTATGAAGAAAAAGTTATCACCATAGTCATAGCCAGAGGCGTGTTGCAGTGAAGCGATTGATGTACCTGCTTCTTGTTCAGTAAATGGGTTTTTAAAATCGCCGTAGTTTAAATGTAGTTGCGTTGTGCTCCAATTTGCAGCAAAGCTAGATGAACTAACTGCACAAAGGGCGAATAAAGATAATGTTGATTTTATATTCATAACTATATGTTTAATGGGGAGTAAAGTGCAAAGTATAGCAGATACGCCCAAACTTGAGCGCATCTGCTTAAGTATTTATGCCTTATTTCGGCGTAGGCAAATTACAGCTATAGCAGTAAATGCCAATATAAAGCAGTAGTAAGATGAGGTTGATACTTGCCACGGGCTAATTTTAAATGTTGCGCCAAGTAGTAACGCTTGTGCACCATAAGGGAGAGATCCTTGCGTAACACAGGCGAAAATATCCAGTAAGCTTGCTGAACGCTTACCGCTGATCTCACCATCATCGGCAAGTTTTTTGGCGATAGGACCGGCAACAATAATCGACACGGTATTATTCGCTATACATACGTTGCTGGTCATAACTAACGCGGCAATACCAAGTTGATCTGCCACTTTTCGGTGCCATTTTGCAATGACTTTAGTAATGGCTTGAATCTTTTGCGCGATATAATCAAGGCCACCGTTAATACGAATAAACTCTGATAAGCCACCAATAAACATCGACAGCAAGAATATTTCTTGCATATCAGTAAAGCCCTTATAAATGTCTTTTACAAAGCTGGCACCTTCATAACTGCCAGTAAAGCCCATCAGTGCCGCAAATATAATACCGCTGAACAGCACCACAAATACATTAAAGCCCATCACCGCTAGTACTAAAATAAATGCATAAGGTAGTACTAATAGAATATCGTAATCTTTAGTTTCTACTGCTTGAGCCGCAGGAGTTAAAAAGAATAATAAACCAATAGTGAGGATAGCTGCTGGCAATGCGATTTTTAAATTCTCACGGAATTTATCTTTCATCTCACAGCCTTGGGTACGCGTTGCAGCAATGGTGGTATCAGAAATAATTGATAAGTTATCGCCAAACATCGCACCTGACACAATCGTACCGGCCATTAATGCTGGATCAATACCGGTTTTAATAGAGACCGCATACGCAATCGGGCCAATCGCCCCGATAGTACCCATTGAAGTACCCATGGCCGTAGATACTACCGCTGCAATTAAAAATAAGCCCGGTAAAAGTAATGCTGGTGGAATAAGTGATAAACCGGCGTTAACAACCGCATCCACGCCACCTGTTGCACCTGCGATGGCAGAAAATGCCCCAGCAAGTAAATAAATTAAGCACATGGTAATGATGTTGTTGTGACCGGCACCTTTTATAAAGGTTTCTACACTGTGGTTAATGGTGTTTTTATTTAACATAAACGCCAGCATAATCGCCGGTAAAATAGCAACAGGGGCAGGGAGCTGATAAAAAGCGTAATCGACCCCTTGTGATTGCAGGTATAAACCCGCGCCTAAAAATAAGGCCACAAAGGTTAATAGGGGGAGCAAAGATAGTTTTGCTGTTGTTTTATTAAATGATGGCTGCATCATATTCCTCGTTAGATAACTTCTTGCACAACTAACACAGCCAAAACATCCCTCTTTTAGCTGAATTTAGTTGTCATACCTACCACAATGATAAGTACCTCAACAGCGCCCGCAAGCCAAAGACCAAATCGGCGCAAAGAAAGAAGTTTAAATGTATAGATGGCTAAAGTCTATGGGTATCTGTTATTATTATTTTTTAAAAGGCTTACCTGACTATTACACGAGTTTTAGATAAAATCTAGCCAACTCAAAAAATGCATAGGTTATTAATATGAATCGAATAGGCGTATTTGGCGCAAACGGAAGAATGGGCTTGGCATTAATTGAAGCCGCTCACAAAAATAATCATACCGAGCTTAGTGCAGCCTATGTACGCAGCAGTTCTCCCTTATTAAATATTGCCGTTAATCAATTAAATAGCGCAGCACCTGCGACAATTAATTTTAGTGATGAACGCAACGTTGACAATACCGACGTACTGATTGATTTTACGCTCCCAGCGGGTATGCGTGAGCATTTAAAAACAGCCGTTGCACAAAATATCCCGATGGTGATTGGCACCACCGGTTTAAATGACGACGATATGCTGGCGTTACAAACGGCTGCCAAGCAGATTCCAATTGTGTTTGCGCGAAATTACAGCGTAGGCGTAAATTTACTGTTGAATTTAGTGCAAACCGCCGCCACTAAATTCGGTGATGATTTAGATATCGAAATTTTTGAAGCGCATCATCGCCATAAAATAGATGCGCCATCAGGCACTGCACTTGCCATTGGTGAAGCAATTGCCGATGCAAAAGGGTGGGTGCATGATGAGGTTGCGGTATTTGATCGCAGCCGAGTAGAAACAGAAAAATCGCAAAATGAAATTGGTTATTCGGTGCTCCGAGGCGGAGATATAGTTGGTGAACATACCGCATATTTCGCAACTTCTGGCGAAAGGCTTGAATTAACTCATAAAGCAAGTTCTCGAATGACCTTTGCATTAGGCGCAGTAAGAGCTGCGGGCTGGTTGAAAAATAAGCCTGCAGGACTTTATGACATGCAAGATGTCCTCGACTTGAAGTAGTTTAGTTACTTTTTTGGGTGTTTGGTGGCTTTTTTGGCTTATAGGGCTTATTTTTACTGATTATTGAAATAGGGTTAGACCTAAAAGGCAAATTACTATAAAATAGCGCTAATTTGCCAAAAATTCATAATTGCGTGTTTCCAATCGCTATAAACGGGTAGTAAAGCAAATGACTTTACTCCCGTTTTTTACTGTTAGGAGGTTAACTTGACTAAATCCGCTCTGTTAGTTCTAGAAGACGGCACAGTGTTTCGCGGTACTGCAATCGGCGCTGACGGCATGTCTGTCGGTGAAGTAGTATTCAATACATCAATGACTGGTTATCAGGAAATTCTGACTGACCCTTCATACGCGGAACAAATCGTAACTTTGACGTACCCACACATAGGTAATACGGGTACTAACAGCGAAGACGAAGAAGCGAGTCACATTTGGGCTAAAGGCCTAGTGATCCGTGATTTGCCACTGCTAGCAAGTAATTTCCGTAACGAGCAATCGTTAGATGATTACTTAAAAGAACGTAATATCTTAGGTATTGCAGACATCGACACCCGTAAGCTTACCCGTATTTTGCGCGATAAAGGCGCTCAAAACGGTTGTATTATTGCAGGTGACGAATTAGATGAAAACCAAGCGCTCGCAGCTGCGCAAGCCTTCCCAGGCTTAAAAGGTATGGATTTAGCGAAAGTAGTATCAACCAAGGAAAATTTCGAGTGGCGTGAATCAAGCTGGACATTAGGCGCAGGGTTCAAAACTCTAAACGCAGCCGATGAAAAGTTTCACGTTGTTGCTTATGATTTCGGTGTGAAGCGTAATATTCTCCGTATGCTTGTAGACCGTGGTTGTAAATTAACCGTTGTACCTGCACAAACCTCGGCAGCTGACGTGTTAGCACTTAACCCAGATGGTATCTTTTTATCGAATGGCCCGGGCGATCCAGAACCGTGTACTTACGCCATTGAAGCAATTAAAGCCTTTTTAGAAACTGAAATTCCTATTTTTGGTATATGTTTAGGTCACCAATTGTTAGCCCTTGCCTCGGGTGCAAAAACAGTGAAAATGAAGTTTGGTCATCACGGTGGTAACCACCCAGTGAAAGATTTAGACCGTAACGTAGTAATGATCACTGCGCAAAACCATGGTTTTGCTGCCGATGAAACAACGTTACCTGATAACCTTCGTGCTACGCATAAATCGTTATTTGACGGAACGTTGCAAGGTATTCACCGCACCGACAAACCTGCTTTTAGCTTCCAAGGTCACCCTGAAGCAAGCCCAGGTCCACACGATGCAGCCCCATTATTTGACCACTTCATCGATTTGATGCAAGCGCGTAACAACTAATTAAACCGGAGTAACAATGCCAAAACGTACCGACATAAAAAGCATTCTTATCCTAGGCGCAGGCCCGATTGTAATCGGCCAAGCCTGTGAATTTGACTACTCTGGTGCTCAAGCGTGTAAAGCACTTAGAGAAGAAGGCTATCGAGTTATTTTAGTTAACTCAAACCCTGCAACAATTATGACCGATCCTGATATGGCTGATGCGACCTACATCGAGCCAATTCATTGGGAAGTGGTAGAAAAAATTATTGAAAAAGAAAAGCCAGATGCAGTGCTACCTACAATGGGTGGTCAAACCGCATTAAACTGTGCGCTAGAACTAGACAAGCACGGTGTGTTGGCAAAGCATGGTGTTGAGCTAATTGGCGCAACAGCTGATGCAATCGATAAAGCAGAAAACCGCGAACGTTTCGACATCGCAATGAGAAATATCGGTTTAGAATGCCCGCGTGCTGAAATTGCTCATTCAATGGATGAAGCAAAAGACATCATCACACGCATTGGTTTACCGTGTATTATTCGACCTTCTTTCACTATGGGCGGCACCGGCGGCGGTGTGGCGTATAACTTAGAAGAGTTTGAAGAAATTTGTGAACGCGGTTTAGACCTTTCTCCAACCAGCGAGCTATTGATTGATGAATCATTGATCGGTTGGAAAGAGTACGAAATGGAAGTTGTGCGTGACAAAAACGACAACTGCATTATCGTTTGTGCAATTGAAAACTTTGACCCAATGGGTGTTCATACTGGCGATTCAATCACCGTTGCTCCTGCGCAAACATTAACTGACAAAGAATACCAACTAATGCGTAATGCCTCTATGGCAGTACTGCGTGAAATTGGTGTTGAAACAGGTGGCTCAAACGTACAGTTTGGTGTTAATCCAGATGACGGCCGTATGGTTATTATCGAGATGAACCCACGTGTATCACGTTCATCAGCACTTGCTTCAAAAGCAACCGGTTTCCCGATTGCTAAAATCGCGGCTAAGCTAGCGGTAGGCTACACACTTGATGAGCTACAAAATGACATCACCGGTGGTAAAACACCTGCGTCGTTCGAGCCATCAATCGACTATGTAGTCACAAAAATTCCTCGCTTTAACTTTGAAAAATTTGCCGGTGCAAACGACCGTTTAACCACACAAATGAAATCTGTAGGCGAAGTAATGGCGATTGGTCGTAACCAACAAGAGTCGTTACAAAAAGCATTACGTGGTCTGGAAGTTGGCGCAACGGGTTTCAACCCAATCGTGGCACTTGACGACCCGAAAGCGAAAGAAAAAATCATCCGTGAATTACGTGAGCCAGGCGCTGAGCGTATTTGGTACATTGCTGATGCAATGCGTCACGGCATGAGCGTTGAAGAAGTGTTTCAGTTAACGAAAGTTGACCGTTGGTACTTAGTACAGATTGAAGACATCTTAAAAGACGAAGCTAAAATTGCCGAAGTGGGCATGGCTGGCTTAAGCGCTGATTTCCTTCGTAAGTTAAAACGTAAAGGTTTTGCTGACCCTCGTATCGCTGAAATTGCCGGTGTGTCTGAAGCTGAAATTCGTAAAAAGCGTCATTTATTAAACATCGTGCCAGTATACAAGCGCGTTGATACGTGCGCTGCAGAGTTTAGCTCTGATACTGCATACATGTACTCAACGTACGACGAAGAGTGTGAAGCTAACCCATCTGATCGTGATAAAATCATGGTTATTGGTGGCGGTCCTAACCGTATCGGTCAAGGTATTGAATTTGATTACTGTTGTGTTCACGCAGCCCTTGCATTACGTGAAGACGGTTACGAAACTATCATGGTTAACTGTAACCCTGAAACGGTTTCTACCGACTACGATACGTCAGACCGTTTATACTTTGAACCAATTACCCTTGAAGACGTACTTGAAATCGTACGTGTAGAAAAGCCTGTTGGTGTAATCGTGCAATACGGTGGTCAAACACCACTTAAACTTGCCCGTGAACTTGAAGCTAACGGCGTGCCAGTAATTGGTACTTCACCAGATGCGATTGACCGTGCAGAAGACCGTGAGCGTTTCCAACAACTTGTTGAGCGTTTAAACCTGCTTCAGCCGGAAAATGCTACTGTTACTTCAACTGAAGAAGCGATTTTAAAATCAGCTGAAATTGGTTTCCCACTGGTTGTACGTCCTTCGTATGTACTAGGTGGTCGTGCAATGGAAATTGTGTATGACGAGCAAGACTTACGTCGTTACATGACCGAAGCCGTATCTGCATCAAACGAAGCACCAGTACTACTTGACCGTTTCTTAGATAACGCGATTGAAGTTGATGTTGACGCAATTTGCGACGGCGAGCAAGTGATCATCGGCGGCATCATGGAACACATTGAACAAGCGGGTGTTCACTCAGGTGACTCAGCCTGTTCATTACCAGCACATTCGTTATCACAAGAAGTGCAAGACGTAATGCGCAAGCAAGTAACTGACATGGCACTGGAGCTTGGCGTGGTTGGTTTGATGAATACACAGTTTGCTGTTAAAGATGGCAAAGTGTACTTAATCGAAGTAAACCCACGTGCAGCGCGTACGGTACCGTTCGTATCAAAAGCGACCGGTGTGGCACTTGCAAAAGTAGCGGCACGTTGTATGGCGGGTCAATCTTTAGCAAGCCAAGGCATTACTAAAGAAGTGATACCACCTTACTACAGCGTAAAAGAAGTGGTATTGCCATTTGCTAAGTTCCAAGGTGTGGATCCTATCCGTGGCCCTGAAATGCGCTCTACTGGTGAAGTAATGGGTGTCGGTGATACATTCGCCGAAGCCTTTGCAAAAGCACAATTAGGTGCAAGCAACACTTTACCACGCGGTGGCCGCGCGTTACTATCTGTGCGTAATAGCGATAAGCCACGTATTGTTGAACTAGCTAAAACCATGACAGACCTAGGTTTTGAACTAGATGCAACAGGTGGCACAGCCGCTGCACTTGAAGATGCTGGTATTGCAGTACGTCGTGTAAACAAAGTATTTGAAGGTCGCCCGCACATTCTTGATAGAATCAAAAATGGCGAGTATAGCTATATCGTTAATACTACCGAAGGTCGCCAAGCGATCGAAGATTCGAAGGTGTTACGTCGTGGTGCATTGCAACACAAAACTAACTATACAACGACCTTGAATGCGGCATTTGCTAACTGTACTGCTAACCAAGCAGACGACCGCAGCAAAGTGACGTCAGTTCAAGAACTACACCTGCGATTGAACTAAGGAAATGTGCCAAGGCCGTTTATCGGCCTTGGGATTAAGTGAGAAAAGTATGCAAACAATTCCGATGACAGTTCGTGGCGCAGATTTAATGCGCAAAGAACTTAACGAATTAAAAACAGTTACCCGTCCAAAAATTGTATCTGATATTGCAGTTGCACGTGAACATGGTGACTTAAAAGAAAACGCTGAATATCACGCAGCGCGTGAGCAACAGGGTTTTTGCGAAGGCCGTATTCAAGAAATTGAAGCTAAGCTTTCAAATGTACAAATCATTGATGTGACTAAACTACCAAATACGGGTAAAGTTATTTTTGGTACCACAGTAACAATCGTTAATGTTGAGACTGATGCTGAAGTTAAATACCAAATTGTTGGTGATGATGAAGCAAGTATTAAAGATAACCGTATTTCGGTTAATTCACCGATTGCCCGTGGTTTAATTGGTAAACAAGCAGATGATGCTGTGATCATTAAAACCCCGAAAGGCGACGTGGAATACGAAATCATTGAGGTTGAGTACATTTAATTACTTTACTCATTTTCACGTTTTTAAAAACCGATGCTTGCATCGGTTTTTTTATGCCATAAACAATCTCGACATTTCTTAATAAATTGGGTACGTTAAGCTAACATATTGATAATTTGCAGATGTTGATGACAGCTATTACTTTTCCTGACGCATTAAAAAACGGCGATAAAATTGCCATTTGCGCATTTTCATCCGGTGTTGAGAGCATCTTTCACCCACGCCTGGAACGCGTACTTTCTGGCTTAACACGCCGTGGCTACCAAGTAGTCGAAGGTAAATGCTTAAGACAACAAAGTAGCCCAGCAAAACAACGCGCTGATGAGCTAATGGCATTCTTACTTGATGACAGCATTGCCGCAATTATGCCGCCGTGGGGTGGTGAGCTTGCCATGGAAGTACTGCCATATCTGGATTTTAATGCAATTAAAAAAGCGCGGCCTAAATGGCTCGTTGGATTTTCTGACATTAGTACACTCGCTTGTACTTTAACGGCCAAATGTGGATGGACCACATTACATTGTACTAACCTAATGCAATTGCACCCAAGCGAGGAAGATACTCACTGCTTACAAGTATTTAAAACGCTTGAATTAGCCGCAGGCGGTGAGTTTACACAAACACCGGCACAATTTTATCAAAGTGATGCGATTAATTATGCCCAGACACCCGACGCACTATTTTCACTCACGCAACCGAGCCAATGGCGCTGCTTAAATGTCAAAGATAATCGCGAAGTGGAACTATCTGGGCGGTTATTTGGCGGGTGTTTAGATACGCTCGGTTTATTACTTGCGTCACCATTTTTAGCCTTGGATGAATTTAAAAAGCAATATGCATCGCATGGACTGGTTTTATATTTAGAAAATGCTGAACTTCACCCCAGTGCATTAGCACGGTTTTTAATAGCACTTAAATTGAATAATGTTTTTAGCGATATTAATGGGTTGATTATCGGAAGAAGTGGGGTGATCAGCGCCCCTGAGCAAACTATAGATTACTACCAAGCACTTACGCTAGCGCTCGGCGAATGTTTATTCCCAGTGATCATCGATGCTGATATCGGACATATCGCACCCAATTTATGTTTAGTGAATGGTGCAAGAGTAAGAATGCTCGCGAAGCTTGAAAATACAGTGGTGTGTAAAGCGCAAATAACAACGTATTTTGGATGATTTATTTAAAACCTGAGCGGAGATTGATTTTTATAGGGTTTGGCAGTTAAATGGTCGGTATGGAGAGATTCGAACTCTCGACCCCTGCCACCCCATGACAGTGCGCTACCAAGCTGCGCTACATACCGACGTTGCAAGCAATAGTACGTATATTTTTTCAAAAATCAATAAGCTTTTGTTTGTTTGAACATTTATTACACGTACTGAGTGAAATAAATCATTTTATGAGGATGTTTAGTTATTTATCCAGTCATTGATCGATTTATACATCACATCTCGTAGTATAGGTTGAGCAGTTTTGTTAGGGTGTATGTTGTCGTTTTGCATCAGGCTATTATCAGCAGCGACATTCAAGATAAAAAATGGCATTAAATGGCTGTTTGTGGCACCAGCAACCTCAGCAAAACTAGCGGTAAATAATCCGGTATAACGTGGCCCATAGTTAGGCGGGATGTGTACTTCCATAATCGCTACTTTGGCATCAGCTTGTTTGCTCTTGCTCACTAAACTGGCTAGGTTTTCTTTTAGGCGTTTAATTGGAAAGCCACGCAGGCCGTCGTTACCACCAAGCTCTATAAGTACATGGCTCGGTTGAAACTCATTAAGTAGGGCGTCTAAACGACGCAGTGCGCCACCGGTGGTTTCGCCACTGATACTGGCATTGATAAGTTGGATTGGTGCTTGCTCGTTGTCGTACTTATCTTGTAACAGTTTAACCCAGCCTTGCTCTTGTTTTAAGCCGTAGGCGGCGCTTAAACTATCACCTAAAATTAAAATTGTGTTGTCAGCTGCCGCACTAAGTGGTTTGATTACTAATAGTAAAACGAAAATAAAACGTAGGATTGAATACATCATATGTCAGCGCTATCTCAATTAAATATCATTCAGGTTAAAGGTCTTTCTAAAACGGTTAATACCCTTGAAGGGGATTTGCCCATCCTCAGTGACATCACCTTTAATGTCAAGTCTGGAGACTCAGTTGCTGTAGTTGGTACCTCAGGTTCAGGTAAATCAACTTTATTAAGTTTGCTCGCAGGGCTTGACCAATCGACTCAGGGATCAATTTATTTAGATGGTGAGCCGCTGCATGAACTTGATGAAGAAGCGCGTGCGGCATTAAGAGCTGCAAAAGTCGGTTTTGTATTTCAATCATTTATGTTGGTACAGAGTTTAACAGCACTTGAGAATGTGATGTTACCGGCAGAGCTTGCTGGTGAAAAAAATGCCAAGCAACAAGCACTCGATCTACTGGAAAAAGTAGGTTTAAGTCATCGAATTGAGCATTATCCGTCGCAATTGTCTGGTGGTGAACAGCAGCGTGTAGCGATTGCTCGTGCATTTATTGGCACACCAAAGATTTTATTCGCTGATGAGCCATCAGCAAATCTTGATAGCAAAAATGGTAAGTTAATTGAGTCACTGTTATTCGAGCTTAATCAGCTTCATGGCACGACGTTGATTTTAGTCACACATGACGAGGCGTTAGCAGCAAAGTGCCAGCATGTGTTACAAATTGAAGCGGGTCAATTAGTTAAAAATACCAATGAGGCTGTGGCGAATGTGGGTTAAATTAGCATTAAAATTATTTAGCCGTGAATTTCGCCGTGGTGAACTCACGGTGATTTGTGCGGCCATAGCGTTGGCAGTATTAACAGTATTAACGCTTTCTATGGTGACTGATCGCATAGGGCAAAGCATAGCGCAAAAAAGCAGTGCCTTTATTGCCGCTGATCGCGTGCTGGCAAGCAACCATGAATTACCCGGTGAATATTTAACAACAGCAGGCGAATACAACTTACAAACCGCACAGCTCACTTACTTTGATACTATGCTGTTTGCTAATGACGAAATGCAATTAAGCTCAGTAAAAGCGGTGTCGGAGCATTACCCACTTAAGGGCGAACTAAAAGTTAAAAGCAGCTTAACCGGCGAGGTTGATGTGGCCACGCAAGGGCCAACTGTTGGTAATGTGTGGTTTAGTGAATCGGTATTTTATGCACTAAATGTAAAAGTAGGTGATACGGTTGAGCTAGGCGCTGCGCAATTTAATATTGAAAAAGTATTGGTGGAAGAGCCAGATGCGCCATTTAATATTTTTTCAAGTAGTCGTCGTGTGTTGTTAAATAACCAAGATGTAGAAAAAACTGAAGTGATCCAGCCGGGCAGCCGTGTTTTTTACCGCCAGTTGTATGCAGGGGATGAGAGTAACCTTACTGACTTTTATAGCTGGTTAAAACCACAAATGAAAGAAAATCAGCAATGGTATGGTGTTAAAGACAGACAATCGCCGATTGCAAATAGCTTAAACCGCGCTGAAAGCTTTTTATTATTAGCGGGGTTATTGGGTATTATTTTAGCGGCGGTGGCGATTGCCGTGTCTGCAAAGCGTTATTGCGAACGCCAATATGACCCAGTTGCGATGATGAAAACCTTAGGTGGTAGCCGATCGACAATTCGCAAAATTTACTTACTGCATTTATCACTGGTGTGTGCTTTGTCGGTCATACTTGGCTTAGCCATTGGCTATGGTTTACAAGAGATAGCCACTAGTTATTTAGCTAAATCAATGAACAATACTCTTCCTGCAGCGGGTATAAAACCGTGGTTTGTGGCGATTAGTACTGGCGTTATCTGTGCGGTGATGTTTTCAATCAAGCCGTTATTAGATTTATTTGATATTCCACCGCTTAGGGTATTACGCCGTAACTTAGGCGATAAGCTATTAGTAAGTAAAGTGCATTTAGCGATGTCGGGCTTAACGGTCTTTTTATTAATGTGGTTGTTTAGTAATAACCTTAAAATTACCGCTATTTTGTTTGTCTCTACTTTAATTTTGATTGCAATACTGTTTGTATTATCGCGGTTAATTTTTGGCAGCGGACGTAAACTAGGATTGCGCCCGGGGAATAGTTGGTCATTAGCGATTGCTTCGTTGCAAAAACGTGCCAATGCTAATGCGGTACAGTTGATCAGTTTTTCGTTGGCAATAAAGCTATTGTTATTTTTAGTGGTGCTGAAAAACGATATGATCGCAGATTGGCAATCGCAACTTCCAAGCGACGCGCCGAATGCTTTTTTAGTCAATATAACCGAAACTGAATTGCCAGACGTAACAAGCTTTTTAGAGCAAAAAAATATTCAAGTATCTGAGTTTTACCCGACTATTCGTGGTCGCGTAAACGCTGTTAACGGTGAATTAGTTGCTCGCGAAGTCTCATTGCAAGACAACGAGAAGAAAGACGAAGAAGCACGCGCAGGTATTGGTCGAGAGCTAAATCTTACATGGTTAGAGCAAGTCCCTGTGCAAAATGAGATCATAGACGGGCAGTGGTTTGGCGACAATGCCACCGCTGAAGCATCGATCGAAGAATCTATGCTAGAACGCTTAGATGTGAAACTGGGTGATACGCTAACATTTTTGATTGGCGCCCAGTCATTTGATGCCAAAATCACCAGTGTTCGTAAAGTTAATTGGGCTACTTTGAAGCCTAATTTCTTTATTATATTAAGCCCTGATGTATTGGCTGATTTTCCTGCGACGTATATTTCATCGGTGCGTATCGAAGCCGATCAAAAACGCAATTTTAGTGAGCTACTACGTGCCTACCCGACAATCAACGCCATCGACGTTGACAGCTTTGTCAAACAAATACGCTCTACTATTTCGCAAGTGTCATTAGCAATTGGATTTGTACTGGCGATAGTGGTGATGTGTGGTGGCTTGGTTTTAATTTCGCAAGTGCAAGCAAGCCTTGGTGAACGGATGCAGGAAATTGTCATATTGCGTACCTTAGGCGCCAAAGGGCGGCTAATAAAAAATGCCACTTTATATGAGTTTTTATTGTTGGGCAGCGCTGCTGGTTTTGTCGCTGCGCTGGTCAGTGATGTGGCTTTATTAATAGTGCAACGTGAGATGTTTGATTTAGCTGGTAAGTTACACCCACACATTTGGTTAATAGGGCCATTAGTGGGTGGTGTGTTTGTGGCGTCACTGGGCTACTTTATGATAGCTAGAACCATGCGTAAAAATACCCAAGGGTTACTGCGCTCTTTAGCCTAAAAGGTTAGCGATTGAACAAGCCCGTTTTTACGGGCTTTTTTTATGCCAATAATGCACTGGTAATTTATACAGTGCTCTGGCATTATTAGCGTACTTAACTATTTACACTGATTGGGCAAGTATTGGCTATTATTTTAGGGATTGATCCTGGCTCACGATTAACCGGTTATGGGGTGATTGCCCATCAAGGTGCTAAATTTACTTATTTAGGAAGCGGTTGTATAAAACTGGCCGATCACGAGTTTCCTATTCGATTAAAAATGATTTATCAGGGGATCAGTCAACTAATCGAACAATTCTCTCCCGATCATTTTGCCATTGAAAAAGTATTTATGGCGCATAATCCTGATTCAGCTCTTAAATTAGGCCAAGCCAGAGGTGCTGCAATTGTTGGTGCGGCAATGGCTGAGTTACCGGTGTTTGAATACTCGGCGCGGCAAATTAAACAAGCGGTGGTAGGGCACGGTGGTGCCGATAAATCGCAAGTGCAGCATATGGTTAAAAATATTTTAAAATTACCAGGCACACCGCAAGCGGATGCAGCCGATGCATTAGCCATTGCGATATGCCATGCTCATTCCGATCAAAATTTAATAAAACTAGCGGGCAGTGCCAGTAAAACCGTTAGAGGACGATTAAGGAAATAACATGATAGGTCGCTTAAATGGCATCTTAGTAGAAAAACAACCGCCAGAAATTTTGCTTGAAGTAAGCGGTGTTGGTTACGAAGTTAACATGCCGATGACGTGTTTTTATGATTTACCAAACATTGGCGAAAATGCCATTGTGTATACTCATTTTGTAGTAAGAGAAGACGCCCAGTTATTATTTGGCTTTAATAATAAAATTGAGCGAGCATTATTTAGAGAGCTATTAAAAGCCAATGGCGTTGGGCCAAAGCTCGGATTAGCAATACTTTCAGGGATGTCGGCTAAGCAATTTGTTAGCTGTGTGAATAACGAAGATGCCACCAGTTTAGTGAAACTGCCAGGTGTAGGTAAAAAAACCGCAGAGCGCCTGGTACTTGAAATGAAAGACCGATTAAAAGATTGGGGTAATGACTTATTCACGCCATTTAGTGATAATGCAGTTATAGAGCCCGCCTCTGACGCACTTATTGCTAATAATGCGGCAGATGATGCAATCTCTGCGTTAGTGTCATTAGGTTATAAATTGGCGCAAGCACAAAAAACAGTAAAATCAGTGGCCAAGCCTGGTATGTCTACAGAGGTTCTGATCAAAGAATCTCTAAAATCAATGTTGTGAGTAAACCATGATTGAAGCGGATCGTTTAATAGATGCGACTGAACAAAGTAATGAAGATGTAGTCGATCGCGCGATTAGACCAAAACTATTAGCCGATTATACTGGTCAGCCCCATGTTAAACAGCAAATGGAAATATTTATAGAAGCTGCACGTAGTCGGGGTGAAGCGCTTGATCATTTATTAATATTTGGTCCGCCGGGTTTGGGGAAAACCACACTAGCAAACATTGTTGCCAATGAGCTGAATGTCAGTATTAAAACAACCTCGGGCCCAGTGCTTGAAAAAGCCGGTGATTTAGCCGCACTACTGACCAATTTAGAAGAAGGCGATGTACTTTTTATTGATGAAATACATAGGCTAAGCCCGCAAGTTGAAGAAATACTCTATCCTGCAATGGAAGATTATCAACTCGATTTAATGATTGGTGAAGGGCCCGCAGCTCGTTCCATTAAGCTCGATTTACCCGCTTTTACCTTAATTGGCGCAACCACTCGCGCAGGCTCGTTAACCTCACCACTTAGAGACCGTTTTGGTATTGTGCAGCGTTTAGAGTTTTATTCGGTGGCAGATTTATCGACTATAGTGGGGCGTTCTGCTCATTATTTAAATTTAGCCATGTGTGATGAAGGTGCCATTGAAATTGCTAAACGCTCTCGTGGTACGCCACGTATCGCTAATCGATTATTACGCCGGGTACGAGATTACACGCAAGTTAAATCAGACGGTACTGTAAATGCCGAAGTAGCAGAGCTGGCACTTAATATGATTGATGTCGATAAAAGCGGCTTTGATTATATGGACCGTAAATATTTACTCGCGATCATTGAAAAGTTTATGGGGGGTCCGGTAGGGTTAGACAACTTAGCCGCCGCTATCGGTGAAGAAAAAGAAACCATTGAAGATGTGATCGAGCCTTACCTCATCCAGCAAGGATTTATCCAACGTACGCCAAGAGGGCGTATTGTGTCTGATAACGCCTATCATCACTTTGGCTTATTACCCAAACAAGAATAAAGTACATTTATTGTAGCTGTATGCGTGCGTATGGCTGCAAACCCACCTCACACATCTTCTATACTGTTCTTTTAGCCACTATTCAAATGTCTATTTTGCTGTGTTTAAGTTAATCGCGTGATTAGCATATTACTTAAAGTTTAGATTATGTAGTTATTTGGGCTAATACAATTCACATGCTGTTAAGTTTGTAAACGATATTGTATGCGCCATAGCGAGGTAGTGCTGTGCGTGATTTGCAGGCAAAAAAAAGCCCGCATAAAATGCGGGCAAACAACAAGTTGAAGGAAGTAATCTAAGTAACACTGCTTAAATTCATCAAGTTTTATCAAGAAGACTTTAAGCATAGCAATACGAAAAATCAGAATCATATTGCAAAGAACTGGGCTGAATGAAGTATTCATTGCTGCGCTAGCTCGGTATGGGAGAATAATACGCAATAGTTGGTTTTTGTTCAAACTAGAAAAATTTAATTTTCAGATAAAAAAAACTAATAGCAAGATTTTTATGAACGCTTTATTTTTGTTCATAAAGTTCACGGTAATATATTAATTTGTTGAATTTGTGATGTTTTATTTGTTTGAGTGTTTTTTTTATAGATTAGTTAAACTGTTGCATTGACCATGCTTGCAGTCAATTATGCTTGTTTATTCATTAAGAGTGAATAAACGGGGTGTTTTACACAGTTTTTGTTTATAAATAAGCACCGCAGCATGTATTTACCTTAACAGCCCAGTCTTAAATAGTTGCGTTAAGATTGACTAATAAGGTTATAAAAATGATGTCAGCCTGCTCTTCAACGTTTTTTGTTGCTAATTCACAGCAATAGCGTTGTCAGTACTGAGCTGAATCGATACACTAGTTGCAACTTTTGGCCATTTTTTCGGTCATATACCTAGCGTATAATGAAATGTTATTTATACAAGAAATCTTATTAGGAGTTTAATGTGGGTTCAGGGCTTAATTTTTTAGATTTAATTCTAGAAGCAAGTTTTCTTGTGCAATTAGTTATGCTGGCATTAGTAGGTATGTCAGTGATGTCATGGGCAATTATTTTTCAGCGCAAAAAAGCAATTTCAGATGCATTATCCAATACTAAGCGATTTGAGCAAAAATTTTGGTCAGGCATTGATTTAAGTAAACTCTACAATGAGATCTCATCGCGTAGCGGTAGCTCAACCGGCGTTGAAGCATTATTTATAGCAGGCTTTAAAGAGTTTGCTCGCCATAAGAAAAACTCTTTTCAAAGTGCTAGCATTGTAATGGAAGGGACGCATCGTTCAATGCGAGTTGCGTTATCTCGTGAAATCGAAAAATTAGAATCAAGTTTATCGTTTTTAGCAACAGTGGGGTCTATCAGTCCTTACATTGGTTTGTTTGGGACTGTGTGGGGCATTATGAATGCCTTTATCGCGTTAGGCGAAGTTAAGCAAGCAACCTTGCAAATGGTTGCCCCAGGTATAGCTGAAGCGCTTATTGCAACAGCTATGGGGTTATTTGCAGCTATTCCTGCGGTTATTGCATACAACCGTTTTGCTAATAGAGTTGAAAAGCTAGAATCTAACTACATTAACTTTATGGAAGAGTTTGCAAATATTTTACACCGTCAAGCAGCTACCCAAATAGAGGCAAAAGCGAATGTATCAGCGTAAGAAGCGTCGTCCTGTTGCAGAGATAAACGTAGTTCCTTACATTGATGTAATGCTGGTGCTACTGATTATTTTTATGGCTACTGCGCCTTTGATCACTCATGGTGTTAAAGTTGATTTGCCAAAAATGGAAGAATCAGATTTAGTCGATACTAAAGATACGCCACCGATCATTGCTTCAATTGATGCACAAGGTAAGTACTATGTCAGTATTGGTACTGATCCAGAAGAACCGATGGAAGCATTAGATGTTGCCGCTGTTATTAAGTTGCAACTGATGAAAAACCCAGAAACTCCAGTGATGATCAAAGGCTCAGGTAAAGTATCGTATCAAGAAGTATTATTATTGATGGATTTCTTAAAAAATGCCGGTGTACCTTCAGTTGGATTAATGACTGAGTCGTTTGAAGGGAATAAAAACTAATATGGGTGCTTCAGTATTAAAATCAGTGTTATTGCACCTCGCTATAATAGGCGTTCTGGTAGGAACCGCGAGTTTTCATACTTCACCGCCTAAAGTAATGGAAGTCACCTTGAACAAGGCTATGCCTGATGCTGAAAATGCTGTTTCAGCAGTGACTGTTGACCAGAAAATGGTTGAACAAAAAATTGCTGAGTTGAAACGCAAAGAAGATGATAAAAAACGTGCTGAAGATAAACGCATTCGTGATTTAGAGCGCCGAGCATCTGATGCACGTAAACAACGTGAAGCTGAAGATCGTCGAATTAAGAAGCTAGAGCAAGAGCGCCGAGCAAAAGAGAAAGAAACGGCACAAGCGCAAGCACAGGCTAAAAAAGCGCGTGAAATAGAGCAAAAAGAACGTGAAAAAGCGCAGCAGGCTGAAAAGCAAAAAGAAGCGTCTGAGTTAGCTGCAAAAGCGGCAGCTGAGAAACGTAAACAGGCAGAAGAGGCATTAAAAAAAGCCGAAGACGACCGCAAACGTGAAGAGTTAGCCGCTAAAAAACGCGCAGAAGCTGCTGAAGAGGCGCGTCAAAAAGCATTACAAGAGCAAATGCTGCAAGAGCAGTTAGCCACAGAGCAAGCCGCGCGAAATAAATTGCGTCAGCAACAGGTCGGCACTGAGGTTGATAAATACAAAGCATTAATTATGGCGCGTATTCAGCAAAATTTATTAATTGATGAAAAAATGAAAAACCAACAATGCCGTGTGAATATTCGCTTAGGTTTTAATGGTCTGGTCACACAAGTGAAATCTTTAGGTGGTGATAAGTTAGTATGCGAAGCGGCGCTAAGGGCGGTTCGTATGGCTGAAACACTGCCGGTATCTAAAGATCAAGACGTGTTTGAGCAATTAAAAAATATTAACTTAACGATCAAGCCACAATTTTAAAGGAATTATATGTTCAATCAGTTGAAAACAGTTTGTTTAATTTTAGTTCTTGGCTTTACCAGTGTTGCAAATGCTGCGCTTGAAATAGTCATAACAGAAGGTGTTGATAGTGCACGCCCTATAGCCATCATCCCTTTTAAATATAAAGGTGTTGGGCCAATTCCACAAAAGCTCAGTGATGTTATTGCTGCCGATTTGATGCGCAGTGGTAAATTTAAACCAATTAGTGTTGACGAAATGCCACAGCTGCCAAGCAAAAATGCAGATATAGATTATGGTGCGTGGGTAAATAAGGGTGTTGAAGCAATTTTAGTTGGTGAAGTTGAACAGCAAACAGATGGCCGTTATTTGGTACGTTATGAGCTTGTTGATGTTATTCGCGGCCAAATCACCGGCGGTGAAACGCAAATGATGAGCAATGGTAAATTAGTTAAAAATCAAGATCATGTTCAAGAAGCACGCGAAAGTGTGATAAGCGAATCTGGGTTTAGACGCTACGCTCATCGTATTAGTGATGTTATTTATGAAAAACTTACCGGTGAGCGCGGTGCCTTTTTAACAAAAATTGCTTATGTCATTGTGCGTGATGACGAACCAAAACCTTATCAGCTTGTTGTTGCTGATTACGATGGGTTTAATGAACAAGTTTTATTACGCTCTCAAGAGCCGTTAATGTCCCCAGCATGGTCACCTGATGGTACTAAATTAGCTTATGTGACGTTTGAAAATCGTCAAAGCCAAATCTATATGCAAGATTTATACACTGGTAAGCGTGAAATCATTACCAGCCATCAAGGTATCAATGGTGCGCCACAGTTTTCACCTGACGGTAAAAAACTATTATTAGTACTGTCAAAAGACAGAAACGGTGCCACAGAAGTGTATATGTTAGATTTAGCTACACGTAAAGAAACACGCCTTACTCGCCACCGTAGTATAGATACTGAACCGTCTTGGCATCCGAATGGTCAAGATATCGTGTTTACCTCGGAAAGGGGTGGTAATGCTCAGATTTATAAGTTAAATTTACAAACAGGTAGGTCACAACGAATGACCTTTGATGGTGATATGAATCTAGCAGGTTCTATTACCCCTGATGGCAAAGAATTAGTGATGGTTAACCGTACTAACGGGCAGTACCATCTTGCTAAGAAAGAGCTGGCTACTGGAGCGTTTCAAGTATTAACTCGAACGCGTCTAGATGAATCACCGAGTATAGCACCTAATGGCTCGATGATTATTTATAGCACGCTACATAATAATAAGCAGGTACTAGCGCTGGTATCAATGGACGGTCGTTTTAAAGCACGTTTACCTGTGCTAAATGGACAAGTAAAGGCACCCGCGTGGTCGCCTTATTTACAGTAATATTTGCTGGTTTACTCAATATAGGAATCTACTCAATGCAACTTAATAAAATACTTAAAGGCCTGCTAATTGCTGTGCCTGTTATGACTCTAGCAGCTTGTAGCTCATCTTCAGATATCGACGAAGGTGCAGCAAATCAATCAAATCAAGCGACAGTTGAGCAAACAGCTAATAATGACACTGTTGAAGTGGCAACATTAACACCTGATCAAAAAGCACAAGAAGAACTCACTCAAAAATACGAAGCATTACGTGAAAAGCAAGTAATTTACTTTGATTTTGATAAAGCGACGATTCAAGGTCAGTACGGTGAATTACTTCGAGCTCATGCTGAGTTTTTAGTAAAGAATCCATCAGTTAAAGTACTAATTGAAGGTCATGCAGATGAGCGTGGTACACCTGAGTACAATATCGCATTGGGTGAGCATCGTGGTCAAGCAGTTGAAAAATACCTTCAAAGTTTAGGTGTTTCTGCAAGCCAAATGTCAGTAGTGAGCTACGGTGAAGAAAAGCCGATGGTTAAATCACGCACTGAATCTGCTTTCGCTAAAAACCGCCGTGCGGTACTAGTTTACTAAATTAGAGACATTATGAAGCCGAAAATTATTTTGGCAGCCATGATATTGAGCGGGAGCACCCAAGTTTGGGCTGCTCCCGCTCCTGTTTCAGAAGCTGCGAGTTCACAATCGAGTATAGAAAAACGCCTTGCTGCCCTTGAAAGTATGATGCAGTCGAGAAATTTATTACAAGTTGAGTTACAGCAACAGCTAAATATGCTGCAAGATGAAGTGAGTCAAGTTCGCGGGATCACCGAAGAACAGACCTATAAGCTTGAGAAAGTACTGCAACGCCAACGTGAGCTGTATCAAGAAATTGAAAATCGCGTGAGCCAAGCTTACTCGCAACCCAGTACAGAGCAATATGCAGAGCCTGTTGCATCGCAAGCTATTAGTTCGGATCTGTCTGAGAATGAGGCTTACGAGCGTGCAGTAGCATTAATTATGAAGGACAAGCGCTACGATCAGGCAATTCCAGAGTTTCAAACGTTTTTAACAACGTATCCAAATTCTGTTTATGCGTCCAACGCTCATTATTGGTTAGGGCAATTGCTGACAATTAAAAATGATGCAGTAAAAGCATCGGAACATTTTAAAGTTGTTGTAAATGAATTTCCAAATTCAAATAAGCGTCCAGATGCAATGTTAAAGCTTGGAACTTTATTGCAAGAGCAAGGTTTAGCCGATCAAGCATCAAAAACCTTTCAGGATCTGCTTAACCAATACCCAAGTACAACTGCTGCAAAATTGGCCACTGATCGCCTTTCAAAAATGTAGAATCAGCTTGATTAGACTGCTTTTTGTCATAAGCGGTCTAAAATTGGTCAGCTAGACATAAAAACTTAAAAAAAGAGACATTTTCTGTTGCACTCATTTTTTAAATAAGTATTATAAGCGCCCGCAGCAAACGAATGGTTCAACCACTCAAATTGCGGCAAAAAGAGCGGGTCATTAGCTCAGTTGGTAGAGCAGTGGACTTTTAATCCATTGGTCGATGGTTCAAGTCCATCATGACCCACCATTCATTAGTAAGTTATAGAATGGTCTTTTATCGGCGGATTTACGTATTAGTGTTTGGTTGCATTTAGTTGCAACAGCAGAGCGGGTCATTAGCTCAGTTGGTAGAGCAGTGGACTTTTAATCCATTGGTCGATGGTTCAAGTCCATCATGACCCACCATTCTTTATTCGTAGAATAGTAGAGTGGTTATAATCGGCGGATTTACGCAGCGTGCTTAGGCACATCAGAGCGGGTCATTAGCTCAGTTGGTAGAGCAGTGGACTTTTAATCCATTGGTCGATGGTTCAAGTCCATCATGACCCACCATTCTTTATTCGTAGAATAGTAGAGTG